>QGUQ01000149.1 GCA_003242195.1 Bacillota bacterium
TCCTTTGCAAGGTTGCAAGTGGCGAGGCCATGGCGAAGTATGCCGTGTCAAAGGTTCCACGTGGCAACTATGTCATCATCAATGGGTCACCGACAGACGACAATGCCCACCTGGTTAATAAGGGGTTCTACAACATCCTCAAGCCATACATTGACAAGGGCGACATCAAGGTAGCGTTCGAGCAGTGGGCGGACAGCTGGTCCCCTGAGAAGGCTCTGGAGCATATGGAGAATGCATTGACTACCTTGAACAATGATGTTGATGTGGTCTTGGCGGCAAACGACGGGACCGCATCCGGTGCCATCCAGGCTCTTGCCGAACAAAACTTGGCCGGCAAGGTTCTAGTGACCGGGCAGGATGCGGAACTTGCTGCGCTGCAACGAATCGTCAAGGGTACCCAGACGATGACGGTGTACAAGCCCCTTCAGAAGTTGGCTGAACGCGCTGCGGAGATTGCGGTCGACATGGCAAGGGGCAAGAAGCCGGAGACGACCACCACCATCAACAATGGAAAGGTCGATGTTCCTTCCGTTCTCCTAGAGGTAATTCCCGTCGACAAGGGCAACATAAAGGATACCGTCGTAGCGGATGGGTTCCACAAGTTGGAAGACATCTGTAAGCCTTTCGGCGGTGGTGACTGTCTCAGTCAGTAACGACTAGAGAGTGGGGGACAGGGAGGAACGGGGAGGGGCGGTGATGACCGTGTCACACCGGCCCCTCCCCATCCCACCAGGGGAGGGCCCGTGCCGCGTATGTATGCACTCGAGATGCGGGGAATCACGAAGGAGTTCCCAGGAGTCAGGGCCCTGGACAACGTCACCTTCCAAGTCCGAAAGGGAGAGATCCATGCCCTCCTTGGGGAGAATGGCGCCGGCAAGTCGACTCTGATGAAGGTGCTGAGCGGTGTCTATCCTGCCGGCACCTTCACGGGTGAGATCATAGTCGATGGCCGTCCGCGCCAGTTTCGAAGTGTTAAGGACGCGGAAGAAGCAGGTATCGCCATCATCCACCAGGAGTTCGCCTTAGTCAAGTCGATGACTGTCGGGGAAAACATTTTCCTTGGCCGCGAGCCGACTCGGAGTGGTGTCATTGATTGGGACCGCGTCTACACCGAGGCGTCCCGTTGGCTTGCTGAGGTTGGTCTGGATAACGTGAACCCACGGGCCCGGATTGAGGATTTGGGTGTCGGTCAGCAGCAATTGGTGGAAATCGCCAAGGCTCTTTCCAAGCGGATGGAGATTTTGGTATTGGATGAACCTACTGCTGCCTTGACCGAATCCGAAACCGAGACCCTTCTGCAACTCTTGCAAGACTTGCGTAGCCGTGGCGTGACATGTATTTACATTTCCCACAAACTTGAAGAAGTGTTTCGGATCGCTGATCGGATCACCGTCTTGCGCGATGGGCGGACGGTAGGTACTTGGGACGCAAGGGAATTGGACGAGGATCGCGTTATCGCCCACATGGTAGGCCGGGAACTCAGTCAGCGTTTCCCGCCGAGGAAATCGGCGCCGGGACCGGTGGTCCTTGCGATAAGAAACTTTTCCGTCCGCGCCCCGGATAACCCTGCTCGGCTGGTTGTCGAAAACGTCAATCTCGAGGTGAGGGCAGGGGAGATCCTTGGAATTGCAGGACTGATGGGGGCAGGGCGAACCGAGCTTGTAAGCTCCTTGTTTGGCGGTTATGGCATCGCGGAGGGAGAAATCTGGTTCGAGGGACGAAAGATTACCATTCGAAATCCACGGGATGCCATTCGGCATGGTATTGGGTTCGTCACTGAGGACCGAAAGCGGAGTGGTCTAGTCCTCAAGATGGACGTCAAGAAGAACATGACCTTGGCGCGACTAGACCGTGTAGTGCGATGGGGCTTTCTCGACACTGACGAAGAAATTCGGCAAACCGGTCGTTACGTCGAAGAACTTCGCATTCGAACGCCGTCCCTTGAAACACCCGTCAGCAACTTGAGCGGTGGTAACCAACAAAAGGTCGTGCTGGCTAAGTGGCTACTGGCGCAGCCGAAGGTCCTCATCCTTGACGAGCCAACACGGGGCATAGATGTCGGAGCGAAGTACGAAATCTACGAAATCATGAATGCGCTGGCGGAGCGTGGGGTTGCCATCATCATGATTTCCTCCGAGCTCCAGGAGATTCTTGGTATGAGTGACAGGATCGTCGTGATGCACGAGGGACGTATTACAGGCCAATTCCAGCGAGAGGAAGCCACACAGGAGCTGATCATGGCATGCGCGACGGGGAGGGTTCGGGTGTGAGCATCCGTTCGGAGAGGGCGACACCCCCGCTGACACGCTCGGGGTTGCAAAGAATACCCAAGATTTACGTAGATGTACGGGCATACACGATGGTCGTTGCCCTGGTGTTGGTGTGGTTAGTCTTTACCTTTTTGACAGATGGAAGGTTTTTGACTTCGCGCAATCTTGCTCTCTTGTTTCGGCAGGCCACTGTAACGGCGATTGCCGCGACGGGCATTGTGTTGGTCATTGTTGCGGGGCACATTGATTTGTCTGTGGGTTCAGTTGCTGCGTTAGCCGGTGGGGTCGCGGCAATTCTCCAGGTATGGCATGGTTATCCTACTTGGCTTGTCGTCATCGTGGCGCTTGCGTTGGCCACGCTGATCGGCGTGTGGCAAGGAGTTTGGGTTGCGTACTTGGGTGTTCCGGCTTTCATTGTGACACTTGGCGGCATGTTAGTATGGCGAGGAATCATTTTGCTCTTAACGGATGGGAAATCCATTTCCGGTATGCGTGATGATTTCGAGGCGATAGGTCAGGGGTTCATTTCCCCAACGTGGGGTTGGATCTTGGCGGGGTTGGCGCTTGTGGCGGTGTTCGGATTGATGCTTCATGCCCGGGTGAATCGGCAACGCCGTGGTCTGCCCGTAGAGCCTGTATGGCGGACAATTCTAAAGGCGTTGCTTATCTCGGCTCTTATTGTTTCGACGGTTGTTGTAATGAATGACTATGAAGGTGTCCCAGTGCCGATGCTGCTTCTATTGGTAATGGTCATGACGTTTTCGGTCATCGCTAACTATACCCCGTTCGGTCGGCACCTATATGCGATCGGTGGTAATGCAGAGGCAGCGCGACTTTCGGGCATCAACATTGCACGAACCGTACTCGGAGCTTTCACGTTGATGGGGTTTGTTTCGGGGGTTGCTGGGCTGGTCCTTACTGCTCGGCTTTCGGGGTTTGGATCAAACTTGGGTAATCTTCTTGAGCTGGACGCGATCGCTGCGGCCGTCATCGGAGGAACCTCACTGAGTGGTGGGGAAGGATCTGTCGCCCGAGCCACCATCGGTGCTTTGGTCATGGCCTCCATTGATAACGGGATGTCGCTAATGAATACCGATCCCTTCTGGCAGTACGTGGTGAAAGGGCTCATGCTGATGGTCGCGGTGCTGATGGACATGGTCGGCAAGAGACGGCGAGTGTGGAGGTCCTCCGAGGCCTGATGAGTTCGAGTGGCGGAAATCGGCATGGACGTGGTCGCAGGTGGTCGAGCCCCGGCCGAGGAAAGGCGGTCGGTCGATCGACGGCAGTTGCGACCTGCTGGATGTCACCAGCCCTCCTGGTGGTACTTGCGAGTTGGCCGCGGGGCAAACGGGCACTCTGATGAAAGTTGTGAAGGCGCGGGGTCCCGTTGGGCTCCCGCTCCTTTTTTCTTTTTTTACGACTATCCCTGAGCCAGGGCAGGGGAGAGACGGATCCGGGCGAATTGCAACCGTCGGGTGCTGCAGGCCCGCCCTGACCCCGGATGGGCTCCCGGCCGGCGGCTTTCGGTTGCCATCGCCCGGGAAGCAGGCGGGTTCCAGGCCGGTGCAGGCGGCGTGGGAGGTCTTCATCATGAGCGGTCACTACGACGTCATCATCGTAGGCGCCGGCCTGGCGGGGCTGCAGTGTGCGCGGCTGCTGGCAGGGCGCGGCCTGCGGGTGTTGCTCGTCGACCGCAGGCCCGCACCCCACCGGTACGTCCACACCACCGGGATCTTCGTCCGAAAGACCCTTGAGGACTTTGATTTGCCCCCGGATTGCCTGGGACCGGCCGTGCGGGACGTGATCCTCTATTCACCGGGTGGGCGGGCCTTGCATTTGTCCAGCCCCCGCGACGAGTTTCGCGTGGGACGCCTGCGGCGGTTGTACGCCCTGTGGTTGGAGGAAGCCTGCCGGGCAGGCGCCGCGTGGTCCGGGGCCACCCGCTTCTTACGCTCGGAACCTTCCGGCGCTGGGTCCGTGGTAAGCCTCCAGACCGGAGGCCGGCGCTGGCAGGTACGGGCCCGGTTCATCGTTGGCGCGGACGGCTGCCGTTCTACGGTGGCGCGCGACCTGGGCCTCGATACCAATCGGGAGTGGATCGTGGGGGCGGAAGAGGTGTACACCGGCGTCCCGCTGGCGGGTCCGCCGGCCTTTCACTGCTTCCTGGATCCGCGTATCGCGCCCGGTTACCTCGCCTGGGTCGTGCACGACGGCGAAGAGACCCACATCGGCGTAGGTGGATATCCCTCCCGTTTTCAGCCCGCCGAGGCACTCCAGGTATTGAAGAAGCGGATGGCCGGGCGGTTCGACCTCGCGCGGGCGCGGCTCGTGGAGCGGCGCGGCGGTCGCATCCCCGTCGGGGGCGTGCTGAAACGGATCGCCTGTCCCCGCGGACTGCTGGTGGGGGACGCGGCGGGCGCGGTGTCGCCGCTCACAGCGGGCGGGCTGGACCCGTGCCTGCGCCTGTCCGATCTGGCCGCCGACGTCATCGCGGCCTACCTGTCCTCCGGAGACGGTTCCGTCCTGGAACACTACCACGGCGGGCTTTTCAAAGCGCGGTTCTTCTCACGGCAGTGGATGCGCCGGGCCATGGCGACCTTCCGTCACCCGCTTTGGTACGAGCTGGCCTGTGGGGCCTTTCGCCGGACGCCCCTGCGTTGGGTCGCCTGGCACATCTTCTTCGGGCGGGGCTCGTTCCCCAGCGTGGAACCGTGGAAGGAGGCGGTGCGCCTCCGGACCGGGGGCTGACCCGCGGTTCCCTGGTTCCCCATGAGCGCGACAACCCGTGCCTCCCGGGCGCCCGCCCGGCGGCGCTACTGGCGCCCCCGCCAGCTCCGGCGCAGGGCGACGGTCAGCGCGCCCACGGCCAGCAAGCCGGTCACCCCGCCGAGGGCCATGGCGCCCGCGCCCCAACCCGCGGCTGACATGCCCAGCATCGGGGCAA
>QGUQ01000150.1 GCA_003242195.1 Bacillota bacterium
TCGTCGCCAAGGGCACGGGCATCTTGATGAACAACCGGGCGGGTCGCGGGTTCGTCCTGGACGAGAACCACCCGAACGGGCTGGCACCCCGCAAGCGTACCATGCACACCCTCAACGTCTATCTGGTGACCCGGCCCGATGCCGCGGCGGGAGGAACGGCCCCTAAGGACCCAGGTACCGGTGGCGACGGCCCCGGCCACGGCACCGACGACGGCGAGCTGGTGCTGGTGGGCAACACGCCCGGCGGGGACGGCCAGCCCCAATGGAACCTGCAGGCGCTGGTCAACGTGTTGGACTTCGGGCTCGACGCCTACCGGGCGCTGGCCGCGCCTCGCTGGACCAGCTTCCCGGGCACCGATCCCATCGATCTCTCCGCTCCGCTGGAACTGCGCCTGGAGTCTCGCTTCCCGCCCGAGACGGCGGCCGTCTTGCAGCGCAAGGGCCACGTGATCCGAGGCGTCGGGCCCTGGGCCGCCGGCGGCTCGGCCATGCTCATCCGCAAGCTGGACGACGGCGTCTACGAGGGTGCGGCAGATCCCCGGGACGGAGGCCAGGCCCTGGGTATCTGAAGGCAGGTGTCCCGCCCACGGGGTACGGTTCCCCGCCCGGTGTCCACGGGCCTAACAGCCAGAGCCGGGCAGGGAGTCACGGCCCGGGTCCGCCCCGGGGCTGCTCCGCCGGCGGGACCCGCCCATCGTGGCCGGGTCCCGCCGGCGTGCATTCAATCCTGCCGGCCATCCGCCGGGGCCGCTTCCATCCCTTCGCCGGTCCCCTGCCACCGGTCGAAGGCCAGGAACACCAGGTTGAGCAGGATGCCCGCCACGGCTCCCGTGGCGATGGCCGGCAGCTCCATGCCCGCGATGGGGATGTTGCCACCCTCGAAGGCCGTGCCACCCAGCCCGATGATCAGGATCACCGCGCCGATGGCGAGCTGGCGAGGGTCGAAGAGGTCCACCCTTTCCTCCATCATCAGGGCGATGCCCTGCATACCGATGACGCCAAAGAGGAAGATGGCCAGACCACCCGTGACGAAGACGGGGATCGTTGAGACCAGGGCGGCCAGCTTGGCGAAGAAGCCCAGGGCCATGGCGATGAGCCCGGCCGCCACCAGCACGGCCGCCGAGTAGTTGCGCGTGATGGCCATGAGGCTGTTGTTCTCACCATAGTTGGTGCCCGAGGAGGCACCCAGCATGCCGTGCACGATGTCGGCCAGGCCGTCCAAGACCAGGTTGAGCCCGATCAGTTCCTTGACCCGGAGGGGCGGCCGGTGCATCTCCTCCGCCAGGCGGTCGATGTACACGCTGATCTGGTACAAGTGGGCCGTGCTCTCGGGAATGGTGGCGATGGCGATGGGCGCGATGGCCAGCACCGCCTGCCATGCGCCAGGGGCTGTGAAGTCCGGCAACTGGAACCTGGGGACGGCGAACCAGCTGGCCTCGCGCACGGGGCTGAAGTCCACCAGTCCCGCGACGGCGGCGATGACGTAACCACACGCGGCCCCCAGGAGGACCGGTAACATGCCCAGCAAGCCACGCCCGCGCAGGTAGACGGAGAAGAGGATGGTCAACAGCAGGGTGACCAAGGAGATGGCCCAGTTTTGTGACGCCATGTCCAGGGCGGTCTTGGCCAGGGCGATGCCGATGACGATGGCGACCGCCCCTGTCACCGATGGCGGCAGGATGCGGTCGAGCCTCTCCTTGCCGAGCCGTTGAATGAGCCACCCGGCCAGGACGTTGAGCACGCCCGTGGCGACGACCCCTACCTGTGCCACGCGATGACCGCCCCAGCTGGCGGCCACCACGGCCGTCACCGGTGCGATGTAGGCGAAACTACCCCCATAGTACAGCGGAATCCGTCCGCGGGAACCCAGCACCGCCACGATGGTGGCCAACCCGGAGGCGAAGAGGGTGACGCCCACGTCGAACCCCGTCAGGATCGCCACCAGTGCGGTGGCCGGGAACATGGTCAGCACATGCTGGAACCCTAGGCTGACCAGCGCCCCCAGGGGTGGCCGGTCCTGGGGCAGGTAACCGATGACCCTGTCCTGCCGTCCAGCCATGTGGAATGCCTCCCATGGATACACAGAATGCGGGCCGAACCGGCCCGTTCGAAATTACCTTGCCGGACGGAGGTTGACAATCCTCTCGGGATCCTTCCTGCCGTCGCTGTCCGACCACCGTTCCCGCATCCCGCAGGCGTAACGCGTCCGCCCGCCACGTCGCTGGCCCCGTCTCCCGCCGGCGACGCCTGACCGGCCTTGTGCCCGATAGGAGGATGCCTTGCTGGCACGTCCTGGGGCCCGCAGGTGGTCGATCCCCCGCAGCCACCCCCTTGGCTGCACCCTCAAAGGATGCGGGCGGGAACGGCCTCCAGGGACCCCGCGGCCGGTTCCGGCACGATCTGCGTGCCCGACCGGCCCTCCACCACCGCCAGGGCCTGGTGGAGGGCGCCGATCCCGGCGCGGGCACCGCCGGCCTCCACGAAACGCAGCGCCGCCTCCACCTTCGGCCCCATGCTGCCGCCTGCGAAGTGGCCCTCGGTCTGGTAACGGCGCAGCTCTCCGGGCGACACCCTTCCCAGCGACCGCTGCCGGGGCGTTCCCCAGTCCAGGGCGACCGCCTCCACGTCCGTCAGGATGAACAGGCCGTCCGCCCCCAGTTCCATCGCCAGGCGAGCGGCGGCCAGGTCCTTGTCGATCACGGCGTCGACGCCCGCCAGTTCCCCCTCGTCACCCAGCGCCCGCACGGGAACGCCGCCGCCACCCGCCGCGATGACCACCACTCCCTCCGCCAGCAGCCGCCGGATCACCGGTAGCTCCCGGATGGCCAGGGGTTCGGGCGAGGGCACGACCCGGCGCCAGCCGCGGCCGGCGTCCTCCCGCATGCAGAACCCGCGCTCGGCGGCCAGCCGCCGGGCCTCCGCCGCATCGTAGAAGGGGCCCACCGGCTTGGACGGGTGGTTGAAGGCGGGATCGTCGGGACGAACCACCACCTGGGTGACCACCGTGGCGGCGGTAAGGGACAGCCCCCGCCGGGCGGCCGCGTTCCCCAGGGCCTGCTGGAGCATGTACCCCAGGAGCCCCTGGGTCATGGCGCCACAGGCGTGGAGCGGCATGGGCGGGACGGTGGCGGCGGCCTCCTCGTTCTGGAGGAGCACATTGCCCACCTGGGGCCCATTCCCGTGGGTGACCACCAGCCGGTAACCCCGTTCCAGCAATTCCACCAGTTGCTCGGCCGTGGCCCGGACGTTGGCGTACTGTTCCTCAAAGCTGCCCCGCTGCCCCGGCTGCAGGATGGCGTTGCCCCCCAGGGCCAGGACCAGCGTGGGGCATGCTGGGCGGCTACCCTCCATGTGACGTTCCTCCCATGGTGGCTCCTTCCCGGGCACCCTGAACGCCCGAGCCCGTACAAACACGCTGCCGAGGCGGCTTCCGCCCTTCTTGGCCGGGATTCGCCGCCGCGGCCACCGTCACAGGCCTCACTCCTGGACGAAGGCGACGACGCGGCAGAAGGCCGCCTCCCCGCCCTCGAACTTCCACGGGAAGCAGCCGATCCAGACCCGCTGGTTGAGCAGCAGGTCGATGTCCCCGCCGATGTTCTCCACGTGCACGAGGTCGTGGGGGAAGAGGTAGTTGTGCATGATCTGGTACTCGTGATCCGGGAAGATCTCGTCCAGGGGACGCCCCAGCTTCTTCTCCGCCTCTCGCGCCAGGTCGGGGCGCAGCCGGCGGATCACCGTGTTCATCGGGTGATCGGCGGATCCGGCGTCCACGCCGATCCAGCGCAGCTCCATTTCCAAGGCCCACTCGGCGAATTCCCGTGTCGGCCCCGGGTGCTTGCAGAAGTAGCGCTCCTCATCGGGGCGGTCCCCGTGGTTGTAGTAGTGATGGTAGCCCGTGTGGATGATCAGGATGTCACCCTTGCGGACCTCCACCTTCCGGGTGATGTGCTCCGGCGTGTAGATGTCGTAGTCGCCCACCTCGTCGCTGATGTCCACCACCACGCCGGGGCCGAAAAGGCGCTCCAGGGGCAGGCTGGCGATGTCCTTGCCCCCGGTGATGAAGTGGATGGGCGCGTCCAGGTGGGTACCCACGTGGAGCGTGGTCTCGATCTTCTGGCCGCCGACCCGGTCGAAGGCCGGCCGCTTGATCCACTTCACCACCGGGCCCTCGTAGCTGGCGAAGGCCGGTGTGTGGACGCTCCAGGGGTGGGACAGGTCGATCAGTTTGACGCCGGACAGATCGATGGGCTTCATGCGGGTGTAGGCCTCCTTCCCGTGTCCCTTGTGTGCCTCATCGAGCCCCGTGCCCCTTGGGTACCGTGCCGGAACCCGTACCCTTGCCGGACCCTGTTACCTGCCGCCGGTCCGCGCTCCTTTGGGTCATCTCCACAAGGGGTCAATGACGAGTCTGTAACATCGCCACAAGTCATGGAGAACGTTGGCCCCACTCCAGCCAGCGGGCCGCCATCCACAGCCCCCAGGCCAAATCGACGCCCGAGTGGTGGCCCGTCCGCAGAAGCTGCCGCGCCCTGGCGGGAATCTCGCCCACCTGCCCGGAGAGCAGCGCCAGCAGCAACGAGGCGGCCGGCTCGGGCAGCTCGCCGTCCAGCGCCGGGAGGAGGAACGCGGCACCCACCGCCGACGTGCGGTGGGGCGCCCGCGCGGCAACATACTGGCGCCACTCGCCAAAGCCGCCCGGTGACGGAACCGGGTTGGCCGGTGCGCTCCGGCCCGCTGTATCGCCACCGCGGGCCGGGCGGCCCCGCGGCGCTCTACCGGCGGCCCCGGCCGGCCGGCGGTACCCCGTCCGGGACGCCCAGTAGGCGGCAAACCCCGCCAGCCAGTCGTCGCCGGAAGGCGTCAGCCCCGGTCCGGCTCCCAGAAGCCTGTCGGCGGCGTGGCACGCCGCGACCCAATCGCCAGCGGCTGCAGCCCGCACCAGCGCGGACACGTGGGCCCGGAAGGGCAGCCACCCCGGCCGGCGGGCCACCGCCAGCAGGTGGCCGAGCACCCGGGCGGCCCTCCTCCGCTCCCCGGCTGCCGCTGCCCCGGTCCCCGGTTCCCCGAACGCGCCGGCCGGCTCGAGCGGCGGCAGGTGCCAGCGGCGCAAGGCCCGCGGCTCGAAAGTCAGCCACACCCGCCCCTCCACCGCCAGCACCCCGGCGCCGGCGTCCCACCCGACCCCCCCGCCCAGGGTCCCCAGA
>QGUQ01000151.1 GCA_003242195.1 Bacillota bacterium
CCCCCCCCCGCGGTGCCCGGAGCTCGGGCCGACGATCGCCCAGAAGGACTCTCCGCAAGGGGGGCACGGCCGCCGGGTCCCGGCGGTTCCCAAGGGCGATGATGGCGTTGCGCTGCCACGTCTTGCGCCCCCGCCAGGCGCCCGTGAGGGCGCGGTACCGACGCCGGAACTCGGACTGGGACATGGTCAGGAGCTCCAGTAACGGCGGAGCGGCCGCTTCCTCGGGATCGGACGGCATCAATCCGGGCGGGACGGCCTCGGCCCCGGCGCCGTGGCGATTGTGAGGGCAGACTGCCTGGCAGGCGTCGCAGCCGTAGAGGCTGACGCCCACGGCCTGGCGCTCTTGATCGGAAAGCGGTCCCTTCGCTTGGGTGAGGAAGGAGACGCACCGGCGCGGGTCCAGTTCCCGGGGCCCGGTGAAGGCGCGCGTCGGACACGCCCGCAGGCACAGATCGCAGTCCGCGCAGGCGTCCGCCAAGGGCTCGTCGGCGGGCAACTCGACATCCGTCACCAGCTCGCCCAGGAACACCCAGGAGCCGTGACCCGGAACGATCAGGCAGCAATTCTTGCCGATCCAGCCGATGCCCGCCCGCTCGGCGACGGCGCGGTCCACCAGTGGCCCCGTGTCCACCTGCACGGCCCAGCGGCATCCCGGGCGGTGCCGTTCCAGCCACCGGCCCAATTCCTCCAGTCGCTGGCGCATGAAGTGCTGGTACGAGCGCGTGCGGCCCGCGGCGGCGACGAAGCCCCGCAACGGGTTACCGGCGGTGGCGGTGCTGGCCGGCTCCGTGGCGCGCGCCGCGGGACGGGGCGGCCTGCCGGGCGGCGGGTAGGGCATGGCGACGGCCACAAGGGAGCGGGCACCGGGCAACAAGGCGGCCGGGTCGGTCCTGCGTTCCGGATCCGGATCCTCCCATGGCGTGGACCGGCCCGCCCGCTGCCGGCGCCACAGCAAACCGGCCAAGTCGACGAAGGGCTCGGCGGTGGCGATGCCCGCGGCCACGAAGCCCAGCCGCCGGGCCTCTTCTTTGAGGGCCAGCGCCAGTTCCCGCGGCTTGAGCAGCGCGGCGGCGCCCGCGCCGTCTGCGCCGGAACCAGTGCCGCTCGGCGCGATGGCCCCCTTGGTGCGTGCCACGTTCGGCTGCACCATCCGCCCCACCTCCCCCGGTGAGGGGGCGGCGGCATGATGCCGCCCCCTCGCTGCCGTCCCCTCGCCCGGTGATCGTCCTGCTCCGCTACGGCGTTCCCTTCAACCGCCCCTGAGCCAGGGCGATCATGCGCCGGACCATCTCGCCCCCTAGCCGCCCACCCATGCGGCCGCCGATGGCACCGCAGTCCCGGGCCGGCATCTCCCCCCAACCCGCTGCCTGGATCCGGCCCGTGAGGCCCAGTTCGGCAGCCACGTTCCACTTGCGCCGCTGGAGGGCGGCTTCATACGCCATCGGCGACGCGGCCTGGGCGGGCACGAGGCCGATGTCGCCTGCCACCTGGAGTTTCAGGCGATCGAGGCCGGGCCGGGCCCCCGGGACCAGCGGGCCGCGGGCGCGCCGTCGTCGCGCCATGGGCACACCACCTTAAGAACGGTATTCGGCCACCAGCCGGGGCCAGTCCTAATGTCCGAAGCCAGCGGCGCGGCGATGCTTGCGCTTGTTCCCTGCCCCGTCAATCCGTTCCCGGCCCTGTTCCGGTTCCCGAGCGCGTCGTCGTTGCCGCCGCGACTTCCCTTCGCGCTAGCCTACCGCCGGCCCGCCGGCTCAACCGGCGCGGGGGTCGCGGAAGCGGAGGGCGTACCACAAGGAGTCCAGCTCGGTGACGCGCCGCCGCCATCGCCGGCGCTCTCGGGCACGGCGGGCCGCCCCCCAAGCCGCAGTACCCGCCACCAGCAGGAGCCCGATGGCGAGGGCCACCCCGTTCGTACCCGCGGCACGCAACAGGCCCCGGAACGGCGCGAGCCAGGGACCACCTCCGGCCGGGGCGGCAACGGCGCTTCCGGACACCAGTGGCACCCGCGCCACCTCTTCCCCGTCGCGGAGGAACAGCAGCGTTCCCACCCGCGCACCGGCAGGTAGGGGAGCCCTGAGGCCGGGGCGCCACTCCACGCGGCGCTCCAGCGCCGGGCGCTCGCTTCCCCGTACCACCAGCAGCCGGGCGTCCTGGGTCGCCCGGGCACTGACGCTGACCCGATCGCCGCCCGCCACCGCCACCTCCCCCACCGTCTCCCCGGCCGTCACCAGGGTCAGGGGCTCGAAGCGGGCATAGGCCCAGTCCATCAGCTGGGCGACGTCGCGGTACATGGCCGTCGGGTGGGCGGCGAGGACGACGGCGATGAGTTCGACGCCGTCCCGCTGCGCCGACGCCACCAGGGCGCCCCGCGCTGCGGTCGTGTACCCGTTCTTGACGCCCGTGGCTCCCTCGTAGCGCCACAGGAACTTGTTGTGATTATAGAGGACGCGCTCACCGCCCTTTTCCGGCCAGGGCATCCGGTATTCCCGGGTGCCCACGATATCCCGGAAGACCGGATTCCGCATGGCGACACGGGTCAGGGTGGCCAGGTCCCGGGCCGAGGTGTAATGCTCGGGCCCACCGAGCCCGTGGGGATCCGTGAAGTGGGTGTTTCGCAGGCCCAACTCAGCCGCTCGCCGGTTCATCCACAGGGCGAACCCTTCCACGGACCCGGCCAGGCCTTCGGCGATGGCCACGGCGGCGTCGTTGCCCGAGCGGAGCATCAGGCCGTAGAGGAGCTCCCGCAGCGTGCGCCGCTCGCCGAGGGACAGGTAGAGGCTGGATCCCTCCACGCCCCAGGCCTTCTCGCTGGTGGTGATGACCTGGTTCAGGTCTCCGCGCTCGATGGCGATCAGGGCGGTCATGATCTTGGTCGTGCTGGCCATGGGCAGGCGCTCGTCGGCATTGCGCTCGTAGAGGACCTGCCCGGTCAGGGCGTCGACCAGGATGACCGCACGCGCGTCCACCGGTGGCGGCTCGGCCGGCGTGCCTTCGGGCGACGCCGGTTCGCTCCCGGCGGCACGGGCCGGCGGTGAGAAATCCCCGGGGCCGAGGCAGGCGAGCAGTACGAGCACGACGGCCAGCCAGCGCGCCGGCGCGACACGTGTCCGGTTGCCGCGCCCTCCTGGCCGGCAGAGCGCAACCAGTGGCACCAGCGGGCACCCCCGTTCCGGTCATATCACAGGGTGTTTGCCTTTGTCCGCCCCGCCTCCTGCCGCCCCCGCGTTGCCCGAGCGGAGACCCGGGGGCCCCCTTCCGTGTCTGAACGGGACCCGCTGCGTCCCTTGACAGGACTCCCGAGGCCGGCGGCCGTAAACTATTGGCAGGAGAGATGGAAGGGCAGGAAAGATGGGGCGCCCGGAACGGGTCGTCCCGTGCCCAGGCCTGCGAGGGGATGCGTATGGGCGGGCAGGGATCCCTGGCCATCTCCGTCGAGACACACCCGGCCGAGTTCGCACGCACGCTGGAGCAGGATCGCCTGGTTTACCGGGTCTTTCGCTCACGGCAGCGGTGGGTGTTCGTCACCGACTTCCTGCCCCAACCGGCGGCCGAGGCCGCGTCGCGTTTCCTGCACCGCGTCGTCCTGCCGGAGATGTTGCTGGAGCACATCGACATCCGCTACGAGGATGTGGACCCGGGGGACCGGCTGGTCGTGTGGAAACGCGGCACCTCCCTGTTGGAGCAGCCCTCCCTGGCCCGCGCAACGGCCGTGCAGCTGCAAACGCACCTGGTGGAACACGGAAGCCTCAGCATCGCCGGATGGATGCGGTTCCGCGGCGAGCGGTTCTTCCGCGCCCTGCTGGCCGAGCTGGCGCGGACGGGATTCCAGCAGCTCTGGCTGGAGCGGGCGCTCCGCCAGTTCCTCGGCGCCCTGCAGGCAGGGACCGGAGACCGGCCGGAGGTGCTGACCCTCTGCGGTTCCGGTGACGATCTGGAGATTCGGACCGGGGACGGCCGGCCGGCGTTCCGGGAGTTCCTGGAGGGCCACCTCGACCCCCGCCTCAAGCTGGGACGAGAGGACCTGGCCGTTGGGCTGCTGCGGGCGCTGGCACCGCGGCGGGTCATCGTCCGGGACGCGGGGCCGGAACTGGTAGCCAAGCTGCGCGAGGCGGGTATCAACGTCGAGAAGGCAGGCGGCAATGAGGGGGATGAACCGTGAGGCGTGAGGCCGCCGCGGCCCCGTAGCGGCGACGCTCAGGACTCGCCGCGGCGGCTCCAGATCCAGTACCCGCCCAGCAGGTAGATCGGCCACTCGACGGGCGCGGACCCTCCGCCCAGCGCCTCCCACACCGTGCGTGCCGCCGCGGCAGCCGCGACCACGGCCGTTAGACGCAGCGGCTGGTGCCAGCGGCGCCAGCGCCAGTTGCTGTGCCACCAGCCGCGGGCAAGCCGGGAGGAACGGAGCGGCGCCGGCCAACGGCGAAACCGCCGGGAGCCCTCCGCCCGAGGATGGAGGACGACACGGCCCGCCCGCTCGTGCCGCCCACCGGGCAGGACCCGAAAACGCTTTCTCTGCTCCCGCTCGCAATCCGGGCAGTAACGGGCGCCGCGGCGATCCGCCTCGAAGGTGCGCCGGCACCGGTAACACTGGGCGAGATGCCTGGGGCCCATGGATCTCCCCCCTGGTGCGCTGGAGCCCCGCCGTTACTAGTTTAACCCTGGCGCCATTCGGTTCCTGCCGGATCCCGTCGCCGTTTCAGTCGCCCGTGGCAGCCAGGCCCTCTCGTCGTAGGGCCTCGCCGGCGGTCTCGCCGGCGGCCCCACCCGCGAAGGGTAGGGGCAACCGTTCTCCCCGCCAAACGTTGATCAAGTCCGCCAGGATGGCGCTGGCGGTGGCGTCGCCCCCCGCCCCCGGGCCGGCGAAGCGAACGACGCCCACGGGTTCGGCCTCGATGAGGATCATGTTCTCCACCCCCGCCGCCTGCAGCAAGGGATCCTGCGGCGGCAGGAGCTCGGGCCGCACGGCCAGCCGCGGGGGCCCACCGCCCCACTCGGCACTGGCTACCAGGCGCCAGGCGGGCCGCAGGGTGGGCAGAGAAGCCGATGGGCCCTCTCCCGCCGCTCCGGCCGCGGCACGGGCGCCGCCCCCTGGGCTGCCCTCCCCTCCCCCGGCGGCAGCCAGCGTGCGCCGGAATTCCGAGCTGTCGATGCCGGTTCGGGGGATGGAGCGCCAGTCCACCGGCTGCCCGCTGAT
>QGUQ01000152.1 GCA_003242195.1 Bacillota bacterium
CCTTTGTCGCGGTTGAACACATCCACGGCTTCGCGCACCGGGCCGTACATCGAACCCCAGCAGATCAGGGTCAGGTCCGCGTCCTCCGGGCCGTGCCAGGCGGGCCCACGCATCTCCGACCGGGCCGTATCCAGCTTGCGCATGCGCTTGGACATCTGCTGCCGCCGATTCTCGATCTCCTCGCTGATGTGGCCCTGCTCGTCGTGTTCGTCGGTTGTGATGGCGTACACGGCGTTGGGGTGCCCCGGGATGGCTCGAGGCGAGACGCCGGTGTCCGTGTCCCGGTACCGCAGGTAGGGGCCGCCCAGCCGGTCCAGCTGCGGGTGGGTGAGGGTCGTCGCGCGATCGTGGCGGACCTCTTGCCAGCGGAGGGTGTCCGGGTCCACTGAGCGCAGGTGGTTGGAGAGGTATTGGTCCAGCAGGACGATGACCGGCGTCTGGTAATGCTCCGCCAGGTTGAAGGCACGCACGGCCGCCTCGAAGCACTGGTCGACGGTGCCCGGCGCCAGAACGATGCGAGGGAACTCGCCCTGGGAGGCGTTGATGGCGAAGAGCAGGTCGCCCTGCTCCGTGCGCGTGGGCAGCCCCGTGGACGGACCGCCCCGCTGGGAGATGACGACGACCACGGGCACCTCCACCATGCCCGCCATCCCCAGCGCCTCCACCATCAGGGAGAAACCACCACCCGAGGTGGTGGTCATGGCGCGGGCCCCGGCATGGCCGGCACCGATGGCCATACAGATGGCGGCGATCTCGTCCTCCGCGTGCTTGCTGACGATGCCCAGCTCTTGGGCGTGGGCGGTCATCCACTCGAACAGGCTGGTTCCCGGGGTCATGGGGTAGGCGGCGATGAAGCGGCAGCCCGCGGCCACCGCTCCCAGGGCGAAGGCATGGTTGCCGTGCAGGACCATGCGGCGCGGCCGGCCGCCCGGGTCGGGCAGGCGGTAAGGGAAGTCGCCAGAGGCCTCGCGGCCGAGTTTCCAGCCCTCGCGGGCCACTGCCAGGTTGGCCTCCACCACCCGGTCGCCCTTGTCGGCGAAATTCTCCTTGATGACCTGCTCCAGGTAGCCGACGGGGTAGTGCAGCAGGCCCGCAGCCGCGCCCAGGGAGGCCGTGTTCATCAGCACCTTGCTGCCGTGCTTCTTGGCCACCTCGGCCAGAGGCAGGGGCACCGGCCGCACGTACTTCCGCCGCAGTTCCTCCGCGTCCACGCGCCGGAAGTCCCGGTCGTAGATCACGGCGGCCCGGGGCGCCAGGTTGTCCAGGTGGATCTTGATGGACTCCTCCGTCAATCCGATGAGCACGTGCACGGGATCGGCGTGGGAGTAGAGCGGCCGGTCGGCCACGCGGATCTGGTAGAAGTTGTGCCCGCCGCGGATGCGGGAGCGGTAGTCCGGCATGCTGAAGACGTGCAATCCGCTCCGGGCCAGCGCCCTGGTGAAGCCGGCGCCGCTGGACTCCACGCCCTGGCCGGCGTCGCCGCCGATGGTGATGCTGAGATCGACGGTTGCCGTTTCAGGGGCGGCGGCTCCCGCGGCATCGGGCCGGGTACCGGTCCGGGAAGCCGTGCGATCTTGGGAAGCCATGGGCAACCCTCCCCAACGCGGTGGCAGCGGTGGCATTCGACAGGATGCCGGAAACCTGCCCGTTTATTCCGGAGCAACCGGCACGAAGATCCGGAGCGGCGGAACGGGGTCGGGTACATCGGACCAGGGCGTAGGCAGCCATCGGCCCGTGGCCGTTGGTGGCAGGGCCGTGTTTCGGCTATGATTACAGGCGTCTGCCCGGGGGAACGGGCAGGCAAGCACCGGCAAGCGCAGGGAAGGGAAGCAAGGAGACGGGAGCATGGGCCTGGGGCGCGCGTTCTGGGTGCTGGCGGCGGGGCGCCTGATCAGCGCCCTGGGGGATGGCTTCTTCTTCCCCTTCACGTCGCTGTTCCTCAGCCGGGTCCACGGCATCCCGCCGGCGCAAGTGGGCTTCATCATGAGCGTGGCCGGCGTGTTCTCCCTGGCCGGCCGGTTGCCGGCCGGGATCCTCACCGACCGGTTCGGGTTCAAGCCCGTGGTGGTCGCTGGCCTGGTGGGAGCCGGGCTGGCCACCATGGCCGCCGGATTCGCGCCGTCGGCCTGGTCGTTCGCCCTCTGCTACGGCCTTCTGAGCATGATGGCGTGGGGATCCTTTCCTGCGTTGCTGCACGGCGTCGGTCTGCTGGTGCCCCCGGCGCGCCGGGAGGAAGCCTTTAGCATCCTGAACCTCATCGCCAATGCTGCCATCACCGTGGGACCGGCGCTGGGCACCCTGGTGGTGGAGCGGGATATCCGCCTCCTCTTCTTGATCGACGGCCTGTCCTTCCTCTTGTTTGCCGCCATCGTCTGGCGCTGGGTCCCGGCCATCCGCGACGGGCGCCGGGGCGCCGCGACGGCCGGACCGCCCGGGGCCCCCGGGAAGGAACGGTCGCCCCGTGGGCTCATCTGGTTCCCGCCCCTGAGCCATCGGGCCTTCTGGCGCCTGGCCGTGGGCGCGATGTTGATGAACATGATCTACAGCCAGATGGGCTCGACCCTACCCATCGACATCGAATCCCGTTTCGGGCCGGTGACGTGGTATGGCCTGCTCTGGACGCTCAACGGCGGGATGATCGCACTGCTCCAGTACCCTTCCACCTACTGGCTGCAGCGCTACCATCCCCGGCCCCGCCGCGTGGTGGCCGCCCTGCTGTACGGCGCGGCAGCCCTGTTGTTGCTGGTCGCCAGGCCGGTCGCGCCCTTCGTTCTGGCCTTCGTCGTGTTGACGGCCGGGGAGATCCTCTTCACGCCGCTCCTCCAGGCCGGGATCGCCGCCCTGGCGCCCCCCGGTCAGGGCGGGCGCTACCAGGCGGCCGGCAGCCTCCTGTTCGGCGTGGGCTGGACGATGGGGCCGGCCGTTGGCGGTTTCCTGCTGGGGCACGTGGGCCACGCAGGGCTGTGGCTGACGATGGCGGCCCTCAGCCTGGTGGCGGCCGGCGTCTTCGGGACCGATGAAGGGGTCCATGCCGGCAAGGAGCGCGGGGCCGCCGGGACCGGGGCACCGGGCGTAGCCGAACCGGCCACCGACAGAGGTCATGGGGGAGACCCGGCGCAGGTGAGCGGGGATTGACGAGCGTCGCATGCCCGCCGGCGCCGGCGGCCCCGCCGCGCTCCGTTCCGCCCGCTCCTCTTGGCTCAGAGCGGGTTCGTCCCGTGAGGCCCCTGCCTAGGGCGTTCGCCGCAGTGCCTCCTTCATCGCCAGCCACGCCTGACGCGCCTGTTCCACGGCGCCCTCGTCCTCGATGGTGGAGATGTCGCCGGGATCGCGGTCCAGGACGACGGCCTTGAGGACCCGCCGCATGATCTTGCCGCTGCGGGTCTTGGGGAGCAGGGGTACGAAGTGCACCTCGCCGATGACGGCCACGGGCCCCAGCACGCGTCGCACCGTGGCGATGAGCTCCTGGCGCAGCGCCTCCGACGGCTCGTATCCCTTCTTCAGGACGATGAAGGCCGTGATGACCTCGCCCCGCACCTCATCGGGCCGGCCGGTCACGCCCGCCTCGGCGACGGCCGGGTGCTGGAGGAAAGCCGTCTCCACCTCGATGGTGCCGACGCGGTGGCCGGCGATCTTGATCAGCTCGTCGGCGCGGCCGCCGAACCACACGTACCCGTCTTCATCCATGTGGGCTGCGTCGCCGGTGTAGTAGACACCCTCGATCCGGCCCCAGTAGTCGGCGGCGTAGCGATCCGGGTCGCCCCACAGGGTGGGGGTCAGACCGGGGAAGGGGCGGGTGATGACCAGGACCCCTTTCTCGCCGGGCCCGCAGGGCCGGCCCTCCGGCGTGCGTACCTCGACGCGACGCCCGGGCAGCGGAGTGCCCGCCGACCCGGGCTTGATGGGCAGCATGCCCAGGCCGTAGGGGTTGCCGATCACGGGGGCACCCGTCTCCGTCTGCCACCAGTTGTCGATCACCGGCACCCGGCCACCGAAGACCTCGTATTGCAGCCACTCCCAGGCCGGCGGGTTCAACACCTCACCGGCGCAGAAAACGCGTTCCACCGAGCCCAAGTCGAAGCCCCGCGCTGGCGCCGTACCGTAGGACATGAGCATGCGTACCGCCGTGGGCGCGGTGAAGACGCCCGTCACGCCGTTCTCGGCGATGATCCGGTAGAAGGTCTCGGGTCCGGGATGATCCAGCGCTCCCTCGTAGGCGATGGTCGTGCAGCCCACCAGCAGCGGTGCGTACACGATGTAGCTGTGCCCCACGATCCAGCCGATGTCGGAGGTAGACCACCAGACGTCGGTGGGCCGCAACCCGTAACACATGGTGGCGCCGTTGTGGATGGCCACCTGGTAGGCTCCGTGGACGTGGACCGGCAACTTGGGCTGGGCCGTGGTGCCCGAGGTGGCCAGGATGAAGAGGGGCTCGTTGGCCTCCATCACCTCGTATTCGCCGGAGCCCTCCCGGGCCAGGGAGACGAGATCGTCCCAGGTCATGTCCCGCCCGGGAACCAGGGGGATCTGTGCGCCCGAACGGCGCAGGACCACCACGCGCTCCACCGGCGAGTCAGGGTCGCGCAAGGCCTCCTGGGCCAGATCCCAGAGCCGGATTTCCCGTCCCTTGCGCCAGGTCACGTCGGCGGTCAGCAACACCCGTGCCCCCGCCAGACGAATGCGCTGGGCCAGGGCGGCGCTGCCGAAACCGGCAAACACCACGATGTGGACCGCACCGATGCGGGCACAGGCCAGCATGGCCATGATGGCCTCGGGGATGGTGGGCATGTAGATGGCCACGCGGTCCCCGCGCTGTACGCCCAGGGCCCGAAGGGCAGCCGCCAGCCGCCGCACGCCGGCGAGGAGCTGGGCGTAGGTGAACACCCGTCGCTCGCCCCACTCGTTTTCGGCGATCAGGGCGGCGTGGCCCCCCCAGCCCCGTTCCACGTGCACGTCCAGGCAGTTGTAACACAGGTTCGTCAGTCCGCCCACGTACCAGCGGAAGGAGGGCGGGTCGGGCTCGAAGACCCGGTCCCACTTGCGGAACCACGTCAGCTTCTCGGCTTCCCTCGCCCAGAAGCCTTCCAGGTCTTCCTCGGCCTCCCGCTGCCGACGGCGGACCAGCGGGTGAACCACGTCGATCCTTACGGCGCTCACCGCGCGCATCCCCCTTCCGTCGAA
>QGUQ01000153.1 GCA_003242195.1 Bacillota bacterium
CAGCGGCCGCGCCGGCCCTTTCGCATGCGACCGCCGTCACGACGAGGACCCTGAACCCGCGGCACCCGGCGATTCCACTTCCGCGAGCTCCCGCAGGAAACGACGCGCGTTCTCGCGGTACCGGGCTGCCGCGGCGCGGAGGGCCTCCCGTTCCCCGGAGGTGAGGGAGCGGACAACCCGGGCGGGGATTCCCAACACCAGGCTGCCCGGTGGGATCTCCCGGCCTTCGGGTACCAGGGCGCCGGCGCCCACCAGGCTGCCTCGCCCGACGCGCGCCCCGCTCAGGATCACGGCGCCCATGCCGATGAGGCATTCGTCCTCGATGGTGCACCCGTGGACGATGGCGCCGTGGCCGATGGTGACGTCGCGGCCCACGAGGCACGGCTGGCCGCGGTCCACGTGGAGGACGGCGTTGTCCTGCACGTTGCTGCCGGCACCGAGGCGGATCTCGTCCAGATCGCCCCGCAAGACCGCGCCGAACCATACGCTGCTTTCCTCACCCAGGTACACCCGGCCGATCACCGCGGCACCGGGCGCCACGTAGGCGTCCGGCGCGATGCGGGGTACGTGCTCACCGAGGCGGTACACGGCCACGCGTCTCACCTCCGGATTCGCAACGTGGAGCCTCCAGCGGAAATCCGATACAATCGTACCGTGCTGTGACGGCCACCGGCCCGCCAGCCGTGCCACGCGCGGCTTCCCAACCGCCCGCGCCGGCGCCCGGTCGCGGGCGGGGGTGGCTCACCGACCGGTGGCCGGCGGGGTCACCCGGCAGAGGTCCCGGTCCCCAGGGTGGCCGGGTGGCTACCGGTGACCGGGGAGGAGGATCGAGCCATGTGGAGCGTGGAGGAGGCCCGGGCGGGTGACGCCGACGGCGTGCTGGAGGTGACGCGGCGCGCCTTCTCCCTGTACCGAGACAAGTACGCCGTGCCGCCGGACCCGCTCCGGGAAACCATCGACGAGGTGCGGGCGGACATCGACCGCGGGGACGTCTGGGTCGCCCGGGACGGGGAGCGGGTGGTGGGCGCCGTGCGCGTGCGGGAGCGGGAGGGCGCCCACGAGATCTACGGCCTGGCGGTCGATCCCGACTACTCCCGGCTGGACGTGGGCGAGTCCCTCGTCCGGGCCGCGGAAGAGCGGCTGCGCCAGCGCGGGGCGCGCCGGATCCAGTTGTGCACGGGCCTCCGCGACGCGCCTGCCATCGAGTTCTGGTACCGCTTCGGTTACCGGCCCTTCCGCCTCGAGCCGGACCCCCAACACGGCTACGACCGGGTGTGGTTCGAGAAGTCCCTGTGAGTGCCGCGGCGACCGCCGGCGTGCCGCCGGCCGCAGTGCCGTGCGGGGGTGTGCGAACCGGCCGGCCTGGCGGTGCAAAGGGGGGAGACGGGATGGAGCGGCTGCGCCTGACGCAGCTGACCGGCAAGGCCGGCTGAGGGTGCAAGCTCGGCCCTGCCGAGCTGGCGCAGGTCCTGCGCCACCTGCCCCCTCAGAAGGAGCTGGATCCCAACCTGCTGGTGGGTCTGGACAGCGGCGACGACGCGGGCGTCTACCGGCTGACGGGCGACCTCGCCCTGGTCCAGACGGTGGACTTCTTCACGCCCATCGTGGACGACCCGTACGCCTTCGGGCAGATCGCAGCGGCCAACGCCCTCAGCGACATCTACGCCATGGGTGCCCGGCCGCTGACGGCCCTCAACTTGGTGGGCTACTCGGTGGCCAAGTACGGGGCGGAGACCCTGGCGGCGATCCTGGCAGGCGGCGCCGACAAGGTGCGGGAGGCTGGCGCCGTCATCGTGGGCGGCCACACCATCGACGACGCCGAGCCCAAGTACGGCCTCGCCGTCACCGGGGTGGTGGAACCGGACCGGATCTGGACCAACGCGGGCGCCCGGCCGGGGGACGTCCTCGTCCTGACCAAGCCCATCGGCGCCGGCGTGCTCAGCACGGCCCTCAAGCGGGGCCTGCTGTCGGACGAGCAGATCCGTCAGCTGGTGACCGTGCTGGGTACCCTGAACCGGGCGGCGGCCGAGGCCGGCCGCGAGGTCGACGTGCATGCCGCCACGGACGTCACAGGCTTTGGCTTGCTGGGGCATGCCAGCCACATCGCCCGTGAGAGCGGCGTGGCCGTGGCCATCGAGGCCGCTGCCGTTCCGGTTCTGGACGGTGCGCGGGAGTTCGCGGCCCGGGACATCTTCCCGGGCGGGTCGCGGGCGAACCGGCGCCACTACGAGGCCTTCGTCACCTTCCGACGCGATTTGCCCGAACACGAGCGCATGTTGCTGTTCGACGCCATGACCTCGGGCGGGCTGCTGCTGGTGGTGCCGGCCGCTCAAGGCGAACGCCTCCTGGCCGGCCTGGAGGCCCGGGGCGTCGCCGGGGCCCGGATCATCGGCCGCGTCCTGGATGGGCCCGCCGGCAGGGTCTTCGTCGACTGACTCCAGCGAGGGCCCTGCCGCGCGGGCCCGCCGTACCCGACGCGCCCCCGGCCGGGCAACCGCGTCCGTGGGGCGCGGAGCCATTCCCCATACCCGTCCCCTCCGCGCCCGTCCGGGTGCCGGCCAGGAGCGGAGCGGCAGGAGAGCGGAGCATGGAGCAGGCCGCAAGGATCACCCGTTACCGGCGTCCCGGACCCTTGGTGGCGGCCCTGACGCTGTTCGTGGCCGCCTTGCTCGTCCTGCCCTTGATCCTCCCGGCGCGTCCCAGCGCCGTGCCCGCCCGGGAGGCCGCCGAGAGCTTCTTCCGGGCGCGGCAAGCCGGCGACCTGCAGACCGCCCGGGGCTGGGTCGCCGCCTCCCTGGTTCGGGCCCGCTGGTGGCAAGGGCCCCACCCCCTGGGTACCGACGTCACCGGCTATCTCATCGGCCAGCCCCGAGTGGACCTGGCCGGTCGCGTCCACCTGCCGGTGACGTTGCATTTCGGTCGCGCCAGCCTGCCCTATGCCGCCCGCTTCTACCAGGACACCCTGTGGCTGGACACGCCGCGGGGAGCCCGCCTGGTGGGGGTGCGCAGCCGCCTGGAGGCGGAGGTGACGGCCAGGGAGGACGTCCTGCAGTGGCAGGAGCCGGGCCAGCCGGCACGGCCGGTCCTGGCCCTCGCCGACCTGCCCGCCCGGGCGCGGCCGGCAGGCGGGCCCGCGGGCATCCAGGTTGTCACCGGCCGCGAGGGCTTCGGTCCTCTGGCCCTGGTCCCCGGCGGGCGGCGCATGCTGCTCACCACCTCGGGCACGCGGCCGCTGGTGGCCCTGTGGGACGAGGCGGCGGGCGGGCTCCAGGTCCTGGATGTACTCTTCCGCGCCCGTCCCCTTCAGTGGCAGACCGGTGCCGGCGGCCGCTATGCCGCCCTGGCGGTGGAAACCGCCGAAGGTGCCCGCACCTTCCTGGTCTACGACCTCCAGGAACGGGCGCTGATCCCGTCACGCCACCTCTGGATGTTTCCCGCCCAGGACTACCACCACGTACTGGCGGGGTGGGTGGAGGGAGGCCTCCTGTTCGACGTCCGGCGGCGGCCGGCGGCCCCGAGCCTGCTGGAGGGACCGTCGTCCCCCGGCGGGCGCTGGCAGCTCGACCTGCCGGCGGGCACCCTGCATCCCGCCGGGTCCTGACCCGTCTACAAGGCTCAAGGCTCCGCCCACATCCCGCGCCGGGTCCGGCTCCGGCTCTCGGCCCGGATCCGGTCTCCTGATCCAGCCCCCCGATCCTGGCTCCGCACCCGTCCCGGACCCTGAAAGGCCCTTCCCCGCGCGTAGCCGCTTCCTGCCCGATTTAGGCGGCTTATCCGGTCCCGCCTGTGACTCTCTCTCGTAGGATGGGATGGAATGATTGGGTCCGCCGGGTGCCGGGCCCGCGCGGGCCGGGCGGGGGAGTTGCGGGTGAAGACCATGCTGAACCTGGTAATTGCCACAAGCCGGACGCTGGTCCGGGAAGGGCTGCAACGCATCCTCGAGGGAGCGCCCGACCTGCGCGTCGTCGGGCACGCCATGGCGGCCGAACCCCTACTGGAGAGGGTGCGCGAGCTGAGGCCCGATGTGGTCCTCCTGGACCTCAACCTGGCCGGTGAGCACGCGCACGATCTCGTCAGCCGGCTGGCCCGGCTGCCGCACCCGCCGGTTGTCGTGGGGATCACCGACCGGGCCGACCCCCAGGCCCTGCTGTCCCTGGTGCAGGCCGGGATCGGGGGCTACCTGCTGGCCAACCGGGAGGCGGCGGGACTGCCGGACGCCATTCGGGCCTGTACCGCCGGCGTGTTCGTCATCGATGCGGAGGTCGTGTGCGAGCTGGCCACAGACCTGCCGTTGCACCGCTACGTGCCGGGTCCGGAAGAACTGGAGCGGGCCAAGTCGCTGAGCGAGCGGGAACTGGAGGTGCTCAGCCGCATCGCCCGCGGTCGGACGACGGCCCAGGTGGCGGAGGAGCTGTTCATCAGTCCCAAGACGGTGCGTAACCACCTGAGCCACATCATGCAGAAGCTGGGCGTGCGCGACCGCACCCAGGCGGTCCTGTTCGCGCTGCGCGTCGGCCTGATCCGGCGCGACGACCTGGTCGGTTGAAACGGCTTCTGGCGAGGCCTTCCTTGACTCCGCCCGCGGCGGCTCCTAGAATGGAGTCACGATGGGGAACATACGTTCGATACATGACGAGGGGCCGCCGCGCCTGGGCTTCGTGCGGCTCGAGGGCGCGTGGGTGACGGCCGCCGGCCTGGCAGAACGGGTGGCGGCCGTTGCCGTGGGGGATGTGGTGGCCGATCTCTCCGCCGCTGCGCGCCGGGCGGGATTGCGGCCGGGCATGGGGGCGCGCGCCGCGCGCCGGCTGGTGCCGGGCCTGATCCTCGTCGGGCGGGACGAGCTGGATCCCCTGGCGGCGCTCGAGCCCTTCTATCGCCTGCTCTATCGCTGGACGCCCTGGATTGAGCCCGTGGTGGACGGGCTGGGGGCACTGGTCGGCTTCAGCCCCGACCAGGATGCCGGCGAGCTGGCGTTGCATCTCGTGGCCGGCGGCACCGCCCGCTGGGGGCACCGCCTGGTGATCGGGGCGGGACGCGGCCGGCTGGTCGCCCGGCTGGCGGCTCATGTCGTCGAGGCCGGGTGGAGCCGCTGGCTGGAGCCGGAGAACTGGCGGCCCCTGGCCCTGCCGGGCCCGCCGGCCGAAGGGCTGGCGGGGGGGGGGGGGCCGGGCCCGGAG
>QGUQ01000154.1 GCA_003242195.1 Bacillota bacterium
CCTCCGTACCGCGGGCGATGTCGGCCGGTTCCGCCCATTCCTCCGGGCAGTGACTGAGTCCGTCCCGGCAGGGGATGAACAGCATGCCCATGGGCGCGATCCGCGCTACGTGCATGGCATCGTGGCCGGCACCGCTGGCGAGCCTGAGCGTGGCGTGGCCCAGTTCCCGCGCCGCCTCCTCCAGCGCTTCCATCACCAGCGGGTCGGCCTGGGCGCCCTGTGCCCGGCCCATGCACCGTGCCGACCACTTCACGCCCCGGGACCTGCAGATGCCCTCGACCGCGCCGCGAATACGCTTCCAGCCCTCGGCCAGCTGCCCCTCGTCGTGGCTGCGGAGATCCACCGTCAGCTCCACCCGCCCGGGCACCACGTTCATGTTGTTGGGCTCGTTCACCAGGAGGCCGACGGTGGCCACGAAGTGCCCGCGGGTGGCCAGTTCCCGGCCGATGCCTTCCACCGCCAGGACGATCTCCGCTGCTGCCGCCAGGGCGTCCCGCCGCAGGTCCATGGGCGTCGTGCCGGCGTGGCCGGCCCGGCCCTCGACGACGATCCGGTGCCATTCCATGCTGGCGATGCCGGTGACGATGCCGATGGGCACGCCCCGGCGCTCCAACACCGGCCCCTGTTCGATGTGCATCTCCAGGTAGGCGGCGACCTCGCCCCGCCGGCGCAACGGGCGGGCCAGAGCGTCCGGGTCGCCGCCCATGCGGCGGATGCCCTCGGCCAGGGTCTCGCCGGCGGGGTTGACCTGTGCCAGCATCTCCGGGGTCAGTCCGCCCGCCAGGGCCTGGCTGCCCACACAGGAGGGGCCGTAGTCGGTGGGTTCTTCCGCCAGGAAATCGACGACCTCCAGGGGATGCCGCAGCCGCACTCCTGCCTCCCGAAGCGCCCGTACCGCCTCCAGGGCGCCCAGGACGCCGATCACGCCGTCGAACCGGCCGCCGCCGACCACCGTATCGGTATGGGAGCCGATCATCAACGGTGGCAGGCCGGGCTCCGTGCCCTCCCAGCGGCCGATGAGGTTGCCGCCCTCGTCCACGCGGGTCTGCAGGCCGGCTTCCTGCATCCGGGCCGCTAGCCAGCGCCGCCCTTCCAGGTACACCTCCGTGAAGGCCCGGCGGGTATAGGGACGGGCCGGATCGGTCCGGGCCGCCAGTTCCTCCAGGTCCGTCCACAGGCGGGTAGCATCGATCCGAGGCCGGGGCAGCGTCGTCATGGTCAAGCCTCCTCGTCCTGGCCGGCCGGAGCGGTCGCGGCCGGGGCCCTGGTGATGGATGGAAGGATTCGGGGCGGATGGGCAGCCTCAGCCGGACAGGCGACGACGTTCCGCCATTCCCGGCCGCTCGCTGTCACATTTCCGGTGCTCCTCCCCGCCACCAATGCGATCCTTCCCAAATATTGCAGGAGGAATTGTCCTTGTCACATAGTATCACTCAAGAACATTCACCAAAGGGTTTGCGCTATCCGAATTGACGCGAAAATTGCGTACCGCTCCCGCCCAGGGCGGGCCGCGGGCGTATTGAAGGAGGAAGGCCGCCGGATGGCATCGTGGCAGCAATATCTGCAGGACAACCGCGCACGCTTCCTGGACGAATACCTGGACCTGCTGCGCATCCCCAGCATCTCCGCCCTGCCCGAGCACGCCGGGGACGTCCGGCGGGCGGCGGAGTGGGTGGCCCGCCGGCTGGAGGCGGCGGGGCTGGAGGGCGTCCGGGTGATGGAGACCGGGGGGCACCCGGTGGTGTATGGGGAATGGCTCCACGCGCCGGGCAAGCCCACCGTGCTGATCTACGGTCACTTCGACGTGCAGCCGGTGGACCCCCTGGACCTCTGGTCCAGCCCGCCCTTCGAGCCGGCGATCCGGGACGGCCGGGTGTATGCCCGGGGTGCCTCGGACAACAAGGGGAACTTCATCCTCGCCATTTTCGCCGTGGAGGCACTTCTGCGGGCTGAGGGCCGGCTGCCCCTGAACGTCAAGTTCCTCCTGGAGGGGCAGGAGGAGATCGGGAGCCCTCAGCTCCCGGCCTTCATCGCGGAACACAAGGACCTGCTGGCCTGTGATCTCGTGATCAGCACCGACGGGGCCAACTGGGCGGAGGACCAACCGTCGCTATCCGTCGGTACCCGCGGCCTCTGCGCCCTGCAGATCGACGTCCGGGGCGCCAGCAGCGACCTCCACTCCGGGCTCTACGGCGGGACGATCCAGAACCCCATCCACGCCCTGGTCCGGCTCCTGGATTCCATGCGCAGGCCGGACGGGAAGATCCTGGTAGAGGGCTTCTACGACTCCGTGAGGCCCCTTTCCCCCGAAGAGAGGGCGATGCTCGCCCGCATCCCCTTCGACGAGGAGGCCTTCACCCGGGAACTGGGCGTGCCGGGAACCTTCGGGGAGCCGGGATTCAGCACCCTGGAGCGGGCCTGGGTGCGCCCGACCCTGGAGATCAACGGCATCTGGGGCGGGTTCCAGGGGGAGGGGACCAAGACCGTCCTCCCCAACGAGGCGCACGCCAAGATCTCGTGCCGGCTGGTGCCGGACCAGGATCCGGACGAGATCATTCATTGCATCCAGGCCCACGTGGAGCGGCACGCACCGCCCGGCGTGCAGGTGACGGTCCGCGCCTTCCCGGGCAGTGCCCGGCCGTACGTGGTGCCCCCGGACCTGCCGGCCCTGCGGGTGGCCCGGGAGGTACTCACCGAGATCTACGGCAAGGAGCCGTACTTGGTCCGCACAGGCGGGACGGTGCCGGTGCTGGCCTTGTTCCTCACCCACCTGGGCGCCCACACCATCACGGTGGCTTTCGGGGTCGAGGACGAGCGCTTCCACGCGCCCGATGAGTTCTTCCGCCTGGAGAACTTCGACCGCGGGCAGCGGGGCTACGCCCGGCTGCTAGAGCGCCTGGCCGGGGCTTCTTGATCAGCGCCGCCGGGGCTCAGGCCGAATCGCACAACCCGCAAGCTGAAGGGCACCACCTGCGGACAGCGCAGCACGGTCTCCGGCGGAGGGGCACCACCCGCGGGTCATGTCGCGCAGTCCGCATATCCAAGGGAGGGATCCGTGATGCAATCGCTGAAGCGCCGGCCCCTCGTGGCTCTGGCAACGATCTTGGTCGCCGCTTTGCTGCTGACCGCCTGTTCCGGCGGCGGGTCGGCTCCTGCGGGGGGCTCGTCCGGGGGAGGAAGCGGTGGCGGGGCGGGGGGCGACAAGACCTTCCGCATCGCCGTCGGCATCGATCCCGACACGCTGGACCCGGCCGGGATGACCACGACCACCGTGGCCAACATGGTGGACTACATCGTCGAGACCCTGGTCAAGATCGACAAGGACGGCAACATCAAGCCCAGCCTGGCCAAGTCATGGCAGGTGGCCCCGGATGGCCGCTCCATCACCTTCGAGCTCCAGGAAGGGGTCAAGTTCCACGACGGTACGCCCTTCAACGCCGAGGCCGTCAAGTTCAACATCGAGCGGATCCTCAATCCCGACGTGCGGATGCCGCTGCGGGCGAGTTACGCGGTCATCGAGCGGGCGGAGGTGGTGGATGAACACACCGTAACCCTCCACCTCAAGGAGCCTGCGCCGTACCTGCTGGGTGCCCTCACCTATACCGCGGCGGGGATGATCTCGCCCAAGTCCGTCAACGAGCACGGCAACAGCATGACGGCGTACCAGCACCCGGTGGGCACGGGCCCGTACGTCCTGAAGCAGTACACCAAGGGCAGCCAGCTCGTCCTGGAGAAGTTCCAGGACTACTGGGGCGAGAAGCCCTACTATGACCAGGTCGTGTTCCAGATCGTACCCGAGGCCGCGACCCGGGAAAGCCTGTTGCTGGCCGGGCAGGTGGACATGATCATCCTGCCGCCCACTTCCGACATCCCGGCGCTGCAGAACAATCCCAAGGTGAAGGTGCTGCTGGCGCCCAGCGACCGGACGATCTTCGCCGCCATCAACACCCAACATCCGGCTCTCAAGGACAAGCGGGTCCGGCAGGCCCTCAACTACGCGATTAATAAGGAAGAAATCATCAAGAACGTGCTGTTCGGTGCCGCCGACGTGATGGACGCGCCCATGGCCAAGCCGCTCGTGGGTTATTGCCAGACCGGGCCGTACCCCTACAATCCCGAGAAGGCCAAGCAGCTCCTGCAGGAGGCGGGCGCGACCAACCTGGAGCTGACGTTCGTGACGCCGACGGGGCGGTACCTGCAGGACTACCAGGCCGCCCAGGCCATCGCCAACTTCCTGCAGGAGGTCGGGGTGAAGGTATCCCTGTCCACCATGGACTGGCCGAGCTATACGGCCACCGTCCACGTGCCGCCCGACCAGGCGACGGTGCAGCTCCACATCCTGGGCTGGGCACCGACCTTCTTGGATTCGCAGCAGCAGATGCTGCAGTTCACCAAGGACAACCATCCGCCCAAGGGCCTGGCTTCTTCCTATTACACCAACCCGCAGGTGGAGGAACTGGTGGCGCAGGCCAACCGGGAGGTGGACCAGGAGAAGCGGCAGCAGCTCTACTGCGAGGCCGCCAAGATCATCTGGGAGGATGCGCCCTGGATCTTCCTCTGGGTGCAGCGCTTCCCCATCGTCCACTCGGCCAAGGTCACCAACATCTCGTACCTGCCCAACGAGAAGTTTGATGCCATCTACGCGCGGCCGGCCGAGTAGGGGCGCGCCGGAGGGGGGCTCTGAGGTCCGCCCATGAAGCGCTACATCATCCAGCGTTTGATCGCGGCAGCCATCACGTTGCTGGGCGTCACCTTCGTGGTGTTCCTGATCGTGCGGCTGATCCCGGGCGACCCCGCGGTCGTCATCGCCGGGCCCATGGCCAGTGGCGAAGAGGTGGAACGTATCCGCACGCAGCTGGGCCTGGACCGGCCTTTCCTGGAGCAGTACTGGACGTACCTGTCCAGGCTGGCGCGGGGCGACCTGGGCGTTTCGGCCCGCACCCAGCAACCGGTGCTGCACGAGATCCTGGCCCGGTTGCCCTACACCCTGGAACTGGCGGTGGTGAGCGCGGCCCTGGCGACGGTGACGGGGGTGGCGGCGGGGGGGGGCGCCGCCGCCGGCCCCGACGCCGCGCTCGACTACCTGGCCTCGTTCGGGACCCTGCTGGGGGGTTCCATGCCCCGCTACTGGCTGGGGATTCCG
>QGUQ01000155.1 GCA_003242195.1 Bacillota bacterium
CATGCCGGCCAGGCGGCTTGCGAGGAACTGCTGGCCGACGCCGAGCCGCCCACGGCCCTGTTCGCAGCCTCCGAGGTGCTGGCCGCGGCCGCCCTGGAGGTGCTGGAGAAGCGCGGCCTGCGGGTTCCCGACGACGTGGCCGTAGTAGGTTTCGGCGACGGGCCGCTGGCCCGAGCCGTGCGACCGCGGTTGACGACGGTGGCCCCGCCCGTGGCCGAGATGGCGCGGGCAGCCGCCCTTCGCCTGGCCGAACTGGCCCAGTCCGGCACGCCGGCCGGGGAGCGGAGGGTCGAGCCGGAGCGACTGCCGCCCCGCCTGATCATCCGCGCGTCCTGTGGCAGGAGCGCCGCCCGGTGAGGGCGGCTGGCGGGGGACGTCCGCACAAGACGTGTCCCTTCGATCCGAGGTGCTTCCAAGGTGCGAGCCTCGGGCTTCCCCGAGGCTCGCGGTCACGGCTTGATCGCTTCCGGCATTCGTGAACCTGGCAGCCGACGTCAGCCGTCGACGCCAGGTTCGCGCTGCACCAGCTTGACCAGCGAGCTGGCGATGGCCTCCTGCTCCTGCTGGTTGGCGACCTGCCACATCTCCTTCAGCAGGCGCTGCTCCGGCGTGCGCGGGTTGACCGCCTGCGCAAGCCAGTCGCCGATCTCCTGGGCCCGGGCCTTGATCTCGTCCTGGGACATGCCGGCCGATTGGGCGGCCCGAACCCGCTGGGACAGTTCCTGGGTAAACTGCTGGAACCGGTCCGTCACGGGCATGGCGGGTCCCTCCTTCGGGTCTGGCGGTAGTATCCGCGACCCCTGGCGGCGGTATTCCTAACAAGCGGTGAATGAACCGGGTCCCACCCGCATGCCCGGGGCTCCCAGGGCCGGGGACCCCTTCGCCGCGTGGCGGTGCGGGACAGGCGCGGGCGTGGTGCCCGCACGGGAGGAGGCGATGCGTCCGTGGAGGCGCAAGTGCGCGAGGTCCGGTCCGTGGGTGATCGCGTGTACGAGACGCGGGTCGGTCCCGGCCTCGAGGTCGTCGTCATCCCGCGGCCGGGCTACCGGAAGAAGTACGCCACCTATGCCACCCGTTACGGCTCCATCGACCAAGTCTTCGCGGACCCGGAGACGGGCGAGCCGGTCCGGGTCCCGGCGGGCGTCGCCCACTTCCTCGAGCACAAGATGTTCGACAAGCCGGACGGGAGCGTTCTCGAGCGCTTCGCGCGCCTGGGGGCCAGCGTCAACGCGTACACCGGCCAGTACTATACCGTCTACCTGTTCTCGGTCGTGGAGCCCTTCGAAGAGTGCCTGGAACTCCTGCTGGACTACGTGCAGGACCCGCAGTTCAGCCCCGAGAGCGTGCGCAAGGAACAGGGCATCATCGGCCAGGAGATCGCCACGGCCTACGACCACCCCGGGCACCGGCTCTATTACGACTTCCTAGGCGCCATGTACCGGGAGCACCCGGTGAGGGACTGGATCCTGGGCTCGCCCGAGTCCATCGCCACCATCACACCCGAGCTGCTGTACCGGATCCACCGGACCTTCTACCACCCGGCCAACATGACGGTGTGCGTGGTGGGCGACGTGCAGCCGGAGCGGGTCGTGGAGATGGTCGCCCGGGACATGGAAGGGCGGAGGCTGCCGCCGCAGCCCCGTCCCCGGCGATTGCTCCCCGAGGAGGGACCCGACCTGGCACGGCCGCGCGTGGAGCGGCGTATGAGCGTTTCCCGTCCCTACGTCCAGTGGGGGGTCAAGCTGGGTGCCCTGCCCGAGGACGAACGCGGTCTGCGCGCTTCCGTCTTGGCGGATCTGGTGGCCGAGTGTCTCTTCGGGCGGCTTACCGGCTGGTACGAGGATCTGTACCGCCGCCACATCATCACCGACCGGTACTGGTACGGCCTGGAGGTGGTCCCCGGAGCTTCCCACTGGGAGGTCGGCGGTGAGACGGCCGATCCGGAGGCGTTCGGCGACGCCTGCGACCGCCGCCTGGGCCAGGCGCTCTCCGACGGGCTCGATCCCGCGCTGTTCGAGGCCGCGCGCCGCAAGGCGCTGGGCCAGGTGCTGGCGGTGCTGGACTCGCCCGAGGAACTGGCCCACGCCTTCCTCACCGATCGGTTCCTCGGCTGGGAATTTTACCGCCGTCCCGACATCCTGGCTTCGGTCACGGTGGAGGAGGCCGACGCCTGGCTGAGGGAGCACGCCGATCCCCGGAGGGCGGTGCGCGCGGCGGTGCTGCCACAAGGGCTGCCACAAGGAGGGAAGGGCTGATGGCCTTCGGCTTCCAGCGCCGCTCCTTGCGCGGGCTGAACCTGCACGTCCTGCCCACGGACCGTTTCAAGCGGGTGACGGCCGTCCTGGTCTGGCAGGAAGAGCTCTCGGAAGAAACCGCCACCCCCTTTGCCCTGTTACCGCGGGTGCTGCGGCGGGGTAGCCGGCACCACCCCGCGCTGCCCGACCTGGAACGCGCCCTGGCCGGACTGTACGGCGCCAGCCTGACTGCCGGCGTCGAGAAGTTCGGCGACCGGCACGTGGCCACGCTGGCCATGACCTGGCCCGCGGCTCGCTACGTGCCTGAACGGGACGCCGGCAGCGGCCTCCTCGCCCGCGCCCTGGAGTTGCTCTTCGAGGTGCTGGCCGACCCTCTAAAAGAAGGGAGCGCCTTCCCCGCCGATCGAGTCGCCGAGGAGCGTCAGGCCCAAATCGAGCGCATCCGGGCCCTCGTCAACGACAAGCCTGCTTATGCCGTCAGGCGCTGCGTAGCGGCCATGTGTGCCGGCGAGCCCTACGGGGTCAGCGAACTGGGCGAACCCGAACGGCTGGCGGCGCTGGACGGGAGCGCCCTGGCGGCCTTCCACCGTCGCCTTCTGGAAAGGAGCCCCCTGGATCTGTTCGTCCTGGGTGAGGTGGACCCGGACGACCTGGCGGAGGCCGCGGGGCGGGTCCTGGAACGCCTGCCCGAAGGCCGCCGCCCGGCGGCCCTCCCGGCACCCGTGCTGCGGGCGGCCCGGGAGGAACCGCAGCGGCTTGAGGAAACGCAACCGATGGAGCAGGGCTGGCTGATCCTGGGCATGCGGGCGGACATCGGCTTCGATCATCCCCTGCGGCCGGCCCTGGAGATGTACAATGGCATCCTGGGCGGGTTCGTCCACTCCAAGCTGTTCATGAACGTGCGCGAGCGGGCGAGCCTGGCCTATTCGGCCTTCTCCCGGCTGGTGCGGAGCAAGGGCCTGGTCCTGGCCATGGCCGGCATCGACCCGGCGAAGCGGCAGGAGGCGGAGGAGATCATGCTCCGCCAGGTGGAGGACACCCGGGCCGGGCGCATCAGCGACGACGAACTGGAGGCCACGCGCCGGTCGCTGATCGACCGCATTCGCTCGGACATGGACCGGCCCGCTGCCGTCATCCGTTCCGCCCTGGAGCGGGAAATCTTCGGGGGAGACGGAGACGCCGAGGAAGAGATCCGCGCCCTGTCCCAGGTGAGCAAGGACGACGTGCGGGAGGTGGCCCGGCGTGTCGAGCTGGACACGGTGTACTTCCTGCACGGGCCCGGGCGCCAGTGATGGCGTCGCCGCGGGCCTGCCCCCGGCCGCCGGGCGCCCCACCGGCTGTCCTCAAGGAGGCGGGGGGCCCATCTCCCGGAGGGGAGGAACCGGATGGGGTGGAGGACGACCTGGCGCTCGCTGGGTGGCGCCGTGCTGGCGGGCCTGGCGGTGTCCGGCTTGACCGCCCTGGTGGTGTGGCTCTGGCCGGGGCCCTTCTCCCGCCGCGCCCTCAGCACGGCGCTGGCCCTGGAGACGGTGCTGGTGCTGGCGGCAAGCCTGAACTACTCCGGCTTTCTGTGGGGCCGTCGTACCTTTTTCGAATTGGTGACCGGGCAGCCGCAGCCGCCGCCGGAAGAACTGCAGCGGCGGGACGCCTGGTACCTGTGGATGGTCGTCTTCGGGGCCACGCTGTTCGTCAGCTGGCTGGCGGTGGGCTAGGGGCGGGTGGTCCCGTGGGGCGACGGCAGGAGCCGGCCCCGGCACGGGCACCGGCGTGTTAGAATCACGTAGGTGGTCGTTCGCCCAGGCAAGGAGCGATCCGGGCGCCGCCCGCCGAGCCCGGCGGCCGGCGTTCGCCCCGGGAGGTGCCATCCCTTGGGTCAGTTGGGCTTGCCCGAGCTGTTGCTCATCGGCGCCGTCGCCCTGGTCTTGTTCGGCCCTGCCCGGCTTCCGGAACTGGGCCGGTCGTTGGGCCGGGCGATGCGCGAGTTCCGCGACGCGGTGCGCGGTGCCGGTGTTGACGACGAGGAGAAGCACAGCGCTGACGGTCAGTCCGGTGGCGAGGGCGCGGCGGGGGAGGACGGGCGCCGGCGGCCGGCCGGTTGAGCGATGGCCGTTGAACCGCGCAAGCCATCAACGGGGGATAGGGACGCGGCGGCCGTCTGGAACTCGCTGGTGGGCCATCTGAGCGAGCTGAGGCTGCGCCTGATCTACAGCCTTGCCGCCGTCATCGCCGGCTCTGCCGTCGGGTTCCTCTACGCGCGACCCGTTCTGGCCTGGCTGATCGATCGGGGGCCCCAGGTGCGGCTCGTCGCGCTGACGCCCGGCGAAGCCTTCCTGGTCACCCTGCGGCTGGCCATCCTGATCGGCATCGGACTGGCGTCGCCGGTCATCGTCTACCAGGCGCTGCGCTTCGTGTGGCCGGGGCTGTTGCCGCACGAGCGCCGGTACGTGCGCTGGTACCTGGGACCGGCCCTTTTCTTGTTCGCCGCCGGGCTGGCCTTCGGACTGTTGGTCGCCGTGCCTGTCGCCCTGGACTTCCTCCTGGGATTCAATGCCGGCCCCATCGACCGCACCCTCTCGGTGCGGGCGTACGTCGACTTCATCACGGGCATGACGCTGCCCTTCGGATTTGCCTTCGAGCTGCCGGTGGTGGTGGCGGTCCTGACGGAGCTGGGCTTGCTGACGCCGCCTTTCATGGCGCACCTGCGCAAGTACGCTCTGTTCGCCGCGCTGGTGCTGGCGGCGGTGATGACGCCGACCACCGACATCATCACCCAGTTCATCTTCGCGGTTCCTCTGGCCGCGCTGTACGAGCTG
>QGUQ01000156.1 GCA_003242195.1 Bacillota bacterium
TTGCGCGGAGGAAGTTGACCGGACGGGTGCCGGTACGCTGCCCGCGGATGCGGGGGCGGAAGTGGGGACCCGGCCGGCGGCGGGCGCGTGACGGGTGCCAGGCCGGCTCTTCGAACCAGGATGCAGCGCCAGGGCGCGGTCATGGGGGTTGGTCACGGGGAGGGGTAGCCATGCTGGACACGCGCTGGGCGTGTCCGCCCTTTGACATCGTTCGGGCGGCCCATGCCGAGTTGCTGGTTACCGACCTGGAACGGGCGCGGGAGTTCTACGTCGACCTGCTGGGTTTCGTCGTTACGGAGGAAGATGCAGGGGCCCTGTACCTGCGCGGCTATGAGGAGCGGCTGCACCACAGCCTGGTGCTGCGGCGGGCCAGGGAGCCGGCGGTGGGCCACCTGGCCTTCCGCGTTGCTGACGAAGCCGACCTGGAACACTTGGCGGCCTTCTTCCGCAGCGAGGGTTGCCCGGTGCGCTGGCTCGAGGCCGGGGAGGAACCGGGCCAGGGGCGCGCCCTGCGGGTCCAGGACCCGCTGGGGTTCCCGGTGGAGTTCTTCCATGCCATGGAGCCGGCCGAACGGCTCTTGCAGCGGTTTGACCGGTACGTTGGCGCCCACATCATGCGCATCGACCACTTCAACCTGCACGTGCCCGACGTCCAGTCTGCCTACGACTACTACAAGCGGCTGGGCTTCCGCTGCTCCGAGTACACCGCCACGGACCCGCCGGACGAACGGCTTTGGGCCGCCTGGATGTATCGCAAGCCCAACGTCCACGACGTGGCGCTGATGAACGGGGCCGGGCCGCGGCTGCATCACGTGGGCTTCTGGGTCGGTGACACCCACAGCGTGCTGCGGGCCTGCGACATCCTGGCCGCGGCCAACCGGGCGGATGTGATCGAGCGCGGGCCGGGGCGGCACGGCCTGAGCAACGCCTTCTTCGTCTACCTGCGGGATCCGGACGGCCACCGCATCGAGCTCTACACCAGCGACTACTACACGGGCGACCCGGACTTCGAGCCCATCCGCTGGAGCGTCAACGACCCGCGGCGGGGAACCTTCTGGGGGCACGCGGCTCCCGTCAGCTGGTTCGAGGAGTCGTCCCGGGTGGCGAGCCTCGAGGGGGGCCTCATGGACCTGCGACCGGCGCTCCTGAACCAGCGGCCGCAAACGGTGACGTGAACTCGGTCGGCCGGTGACACGAGCACTCCGGCGGCACGGGGGCGCCGGGGAGCACCGAACCGGCCTTCCGCGAGGGGGGACGAGCTCGTGGCCGCAGATCTGGTCACGCGGCTCCCGCAGTTGATGGCCACCGGGATCATGCTGGGCGCCATCTATTCCTTGTTGGGGCTTGGCCTGGTGGTGGCCTACAGCACGACGCGTGTCGTCAACGTGGCCATCGGCGAGTTCGCCATGTTCGCCGCCCTGACGGCCTCCAGCCTGGCCGGGGCCGGATTGCCCCTGCCCCTCGCCCTGCTGGCCGGCTTCGCCGCCGGTACCTTGGTGGGATGGGGCGTCTACGAGGCGGCGATCCGGCCCGCCCAGGCCCGCCAGGCCGGCGTGCTGGCGCTGCTGATCATCTCCATCGCCATGCACCTGGCCCTCAAGGGCATCGGTCTCGTGATCTGGGGGACGCAGGCCTACGAGCTACCACCCTGGACCGCCGGGCCGCCTGTGCCGGTATTGGGGGCGATGGTCACCCGCCAGGGGCTCTGGATCATGGGCGTGACGGCCGTCATCATGACCGGCTTGTGGGTCTTCTTCACCCGGACCCTGCGCGGGCGGGCGCTGGTGGCCAGTGCCGTCAACCCGGTGGGAGCGCGGCTGATGGGCATCCCGGTGCCCGCCATGGGCCGCCTGGCCTTCGGCCTCAGCGCGGCCCTGGCTGCCATGGGCGGTATGCTGATCACGCCCCAAACCCTGGCCGACTACGACATGGGACTGATGCTGGGGCTGAAGGGGTTCGTCGGGGCGGTGGTCGGGCGGTTGACCGATTACCCCCGGACGGTCGCGGGGTGCCTGCTGCTGGGCGTGTTGGAGTCGGTGGCGGCGGGCTTCCTGCCCTCGGGCTACCGTGACGCCGTGGCCTTCCTGCTGCTGATCTTGGTGCTGGTGTGGCGGGCACTGCCGGTTCTGCGACACGGCGTGCTGGCGGTGGAGGAGGCAGCCCAGGAATGACGGGCCAGGAGATGCGGATGAACGGGCCGGAAACCGGCGGGGGAAGGCCCGGGCCGGGATCTGGCAGCGCGCAAGGGGCACCTGGCGCCGACCCGGTGGCGGGGGCCACGGTTGAGCCAGGACGCGGACCACGGCCGGGGGCACTGGCGCTGGTGGCAGGCCTGGCCCTCTGGGCGGCGCTGCCCTTCCTGATCGGCGAGAGGATGTCCCTGTCGGTCTTCGTCCTCATCGCCCTGTACACACCGGTGGTGGTGGGGCTGTCGCTGCTGGCCGGTTACACCGGGCAGGTGTCCCTGGGGCAGGCTGCCTTCTACGGCCTGGGTGCTTACACGACCGGCGTCCTGTCGGCCCGCTTCGGCTGGAGCCCCTGGGCCAGCATGCCGGTGGCGGTGCTGGCCACGGCGCTGGTCGCCTTCCTGGTGGGCCGGCCGATCCTGATGTTGCGGGGCCACTACCTGGTGGTGGCGACCCTGGGCCTGAACATCATCGTCGAAGTGCTGATGCGGGAACTGTACGGGCTGACGGGTGGGCCCAGCGGCCTGACCGGGGTCCCGCCCCTGGCCCTGGGCGACCTGCGGCTGGGCGGCGACCTGTTCTACTACTATGCCGCCGGGGCGCTGGCCCTGCTGGCCATGGGGACGGCTTCAAACCTGGTCCGTTCCCGGGTGGGGCGGGCGCTCCAGGCCATCCAGGCCAGCGAAACCGCCGCCGAGACGCTGGGGATCGACCCCGCCCGCTACAAGGCGCGAGTCTTCGCCTGGAGCGCCGCCCTGGCCGCGGCTCCCGGGGCGCTGTACGCCCATTACGTGAACTACGTCAGTCCCTCCCCCTTCGGGTTCGGCTTTTCCGTCGAGCTGCTGATGATGACGGTGATCGGCGGCATCGCGTCCATTCCGGGGGCCGCTTTCGGCGCGGCCGTGACGGTCCTGTTGCGCGAGCAGCTGCGCAACCTGATCTCCGGTTTCACGGGCGGTTCCGGGGCGGAGTACGAGATCGTGGTCTACGGTCTGCTCCTGGCCGTGATCATGATCTATGCCCCGGAGGGACTGTGGCCCCGGTTGTCCGGGCGGTTCGTGCCGGTCCCGGCCCGGGAGGAGCGGGAGGCGTCTGCCACCGCCTCCTCCAACCCGGCCGCATCTTCCGCCGCAGTTCCCGCTTCCGTCCCTGCCTCCGCGCCCGCCGAGACCGTGCCCGGGAGTGCCGCGTCCCGGGCAAGGGCTTCCGATACCGTTCCTGTCCTGGAGGTCCACGGCCTGACTCGTCGCTTCGGAGGGTTGACGGCCGTCCGCGAGCTGTCCTTCCGGGTTGGCCCCGGTGAGGTCTTCGCCATCATCGGCCCCAACGGCGCCGGCAAGACCACCCTGTTCAACCTGGTGTCCGGCGTGCTGACGCCGTCGGCCGGATCCATCCACCTGGCCGGGCAGCGGGTCACGGGCCTGCCCGCCCACCGCATCGCCGAACTCGGCGTGGCACGAACGTTCCAGACCCCGCGGCTGATTCCCCACCTGAGCGTCCTGGACAACGTGCGCGTCGGGTTGCACCGCCACCTGCGGGCGGGCTTCCCCGCCTCGGCCTTGCGCCTGGCCGAGGGCGAGGAACGGGCGGCAACCCGCCAGGCCCTGGCGGCCCTGGAGATGGTCGGCATCGCCGATCTCGCCCACCAGCCGGCCGGTTCGCTGCCCTTCGGTGCCCAGCGCTTGGTGGAGCTGGCACGGGCCCTCGTCTCCCGTCCCCGCCTGCTCCTGCTGGACGAACCAGCCTCGGGGCTGACGGCTGCCGAGCGCCGGTCCCTGGCTGGTTTGATCCGGCAGATTCGGGCCGCGGGCATCTCCGTGATCCTGGTCGAGCACGATGTGCCGCTGGTCATGGAGGTCGCCGACCGGATCCTGGTCCTCCATCACGGCGAGCCCATCGCCGAGGGTGACCCGAACACGGTGCGCAACGACCCTCGGGTCATCAGCGCCTACCTGGGCGTCCGTGGGGCTGACGAGTTCCACGAGCCAGCGGCGAGCCCCCCGGTTCGCTCCGGTGGCGGCGGCGAGCCCCTGCTACGCGTCCGGGATATCGAGGCCGGCTATGGCACCGTCCGGGTCTTGCACGGAGCCGGCTTCGAGGTGCGGGCGGGCGAGGTGGTGTCCATCGTCGGACCCAACGGCGCCGGCAAGTCGACGCTGATGCGGGTCGTGGCGGGCTTGCTCCCCGCTCGGGGGGAGGTGTCCTTCGCCGGTCGCTCCATCCTCGGCGTCCCGGCGGAGCGGATCGCTTCGTTGGGACTGGGTCTCGTCCCCGAGCGGCGGCAGCTCCTCTGGACCATGAGCGTGCGGGATCACCTGCTGTTGGGTGCATACCCGCGGCTCCGGCGGGACGGCCGCCAGGCCGTCGAAGCAGATCTAAATAGGGTCTTTGAACTTTTCCCCGTTCTCCGCGACCGGCTCCCGCAGGCGGCGTCCTCGCTGTCGGGTGGCCAGCAGCAGATGCTGGCCATCGCCCGCGCCCTGATGGCCCGGCCCCGCGTGCTGTTGTTGGACGAGCCCCTTCTCGGCCTGGCGCCTCAGGTGGTGGACGACATTCTGGCTACCGTCCGCCGGCTGCGGGAGGCCGGGCTGGGCATCGTCCTCGTGGAGCAAAATGCCGCGGCGGTGCTGCCGGTGGCCGACCGCGTTTATGTGATGGAAGGAGGCCGCCTGACCGAAGTTGATGCAGCCGACCCCCGGGAGGCCACGCGCCTCGAGGCGGCGTTCCTCGGCGCGGTGACGCAGGACGGGGGAGGGGGGCTGGGAGAGGGGGTGCGGTGATTCTGACCGCCGGCCTCTGCATTGCCGGTGCAACCTCCGTCTTGTTCCCGGGCGGCAGCGGCGGGGGGGCGCCTGAG
>QGUQ01000157.1 GCA_003242195.1 Bacillota bacterium
AATGGATTGCCAGTGATATTCGACCGGAGGCGGCATCCCCCTTCATGCGGCCCAGGGAAGGACACCAAGGGCCAGCAACAGGCCGACGAGCACGGCGATGCCCACGTAGGCCCAGCCCAGCCAGCGCGCCACCGCTGCCGCGACGGGGTCGTCGCGCACCCGGCCCGCTTCCACCAGCGCGAGGAACAGCCCGCTGGCCAGGAAGACGACGGCGGTGACGGGCTCCGCCGTCTCCGCCAGGTTCGTCCACAAGCGGTCCAGGCCACCGGTGCCCATGTCGCCTTCTTCCCCCTAGCGAATGGTCAGCCCCGTGCGGCGGATGTGGATCGACACCTGCACGCTCACGGGCACCCTGGCCGCGTGGCGCCGCAAGGTTTCCGCCTTCAGGGGCATGAGGGCCGGCTCGGTGGCCCGCAGGGCGCGGCCGATACCGAAGGGGTCGGCCCCCAGGCGGCGGACCTCGGCCACCAGCCGCTCCAGCTCCTGCTCCAGGTGGTGGCGGGACTGGCGCTGGATGCCGTCCAGGACCCCGGGCTTGGACAGGTCGGGGCCCCGGGTGCCGTGTTCGGCCACCCGCGCCTCGACCAGGAGCTGGAGCAGGCCGCGCCGGTCCCCGGGCGCGCCCCCGATCCACAGCCGGGACTTCACGTGAAAGACATTGATGATGACACCGCCGTCCACCACCTCCCGCAGGGGGACCAGGACGGACGACCGCCGCGGGTTACCGCTAGCCCACACCAGCAGCCACGCCCGGGGCGGGGGCAAGACCCGGGCCAGCCGGTCTTCCCGGAACACGCCGAGTCCCCGCCAGCGCACGCCCGCCTCCGTGTCCCGACTGACCTCCAGCACCGAGACCAACGGGTCCACCCCGGGTTCCGAGAGGTCGGTGAGGAATCGGGAGAGGTCAGCGTTGGGCGCCCGCCCCGAGCGCACCAGGTCGTCCAGCATGTCCCCTACGTACCGGGCGGTGGTGTCCTGGGGCGTCGGGACGGCCAGGAAATCCGCGGCCCGTCCCCTCACCACCGCTAGGGGAATCAGGCGGCGGATCTGGGGGTTCTGCACCAGCATCTCCAACGGCCGCTCCACCCCCGCCCTGGCCAGGCGCTCGCCGACCAGCACCACCCGCACGTGGCCGAGGAACAGGTCCACCTTTACCTCGTCCCGGATCCGGGAGAGGGCCTCGTGCACCGATGGCCCGCGGCCCTGCAGCACCATCCTGCCCTGGATGCCCTCGGGCCCGCCCTGCTGCCCGCTGGCGGCCCCGGGCCGCGCCGCCGTCGCGCGAGGGAGGATGATCTCGGCGCTCACCTCCACCTGACCGGGCCCCGCCTCGTCGAGGCCGATGCCGACGACCGTGGCCCGGTCTTCCAGGTCGCGGGCATCCCAGCATCCCCCCACCAGCACCGTCACGGCCACCAGGAGCACGGCGGCCGTCAAGCGGCCCATGCGGACCGCCCCCGCCGGCGGGCCAATAGCCAGAGCACCAGCGGCACCATCGCCTCCATCACCAGGCCCGTCCAACCCAGCCGGTCCAGCAGACTCGCCACGGCGGCGTAGTTGGGCGCCAGCAGGGCGACGACGTAGAGCAGGGGCAGGGCCGCCGGCGCCAGCACGCGGTGGTCGGCCAGCCCCAGGACGGCCTGCAGGGCCTTGGCGGCCGCGAAGAGGCCCGGGCCGACGGTGGTGAAGACCGCCGTCACCCACACCGCCAGAAAGGCCGATTCCAGGCGTTCCAGGACCCGACCCGGAATCTCCGTGACCTTGACCAGCTCGATGGTCGGCCAGGTGATGCGCTGCACTTCCTCCAACCCGAAGGTGCCCACGGCCGAGAAGACCACCATGGCGTAGATCAGGCCGACCAGCAGGGCCACCAGCCATGGCATGCGCCGCCGCGGCCGGTCTTCCATCTCGGGCAGGAGGAAGAGGTAGACGGTATAGCCCGAGTAGGCGAACAGGGACACGCCGGCACCCTGGAGGAGGGGAGCGAGGCCCACCGCGGCCCGGGGTTGCACGTAGATCATGTTCACCCGCCCCATGGTGGCCACGGCCAGCAGGATCAGGGTGGTCACCAGGACGGGGAAGATCATCTCGATGGTCCGCATGAAGGTCACGGTGCGGTGATGAACCAGGTAGGTGGCCGCGAACACCATGGGCAGGAGGATGGCCTCGACGGGCGTGTTCAGCAGCACGTTGGCGCTGAACGCCTCGGCGAAGGCCCGGGCGATGATGGCCGCGAAGGTGAAGAAGTACACCGCATAGGCCAGGAGAAGGAGGCGGGCGGCCGGCCGGCCCACCAGCGCGGCCAGCCCTTGGTCCAGCCGGTGCCCTTGCAACCATGGGTAGAGGGCGTTGAGGGCGGCCAGGGAGAGGACGACCGGGATGGCCCCCAGCAGGGTGGCCGGCACGCTGTCCGGACCCGCCGCGGCCCCAACCTCCCGCGGCAGGGCCAGGATCCCGACGCGGATCCGGATGTTGACCACGACGATCATGGCGCCGCGGACCGTCACGGGGCGGCGGGCGGTCATCGGTGGGTGTCCCCCTCCCCTCGCAAGACGGCGGATACCGGCGCGCGGACGAGGGTGTCCTTGAGATTCGAGAAGCTGCGCGGCGGAACGAGCGGGTAGAGATAGGGGAGGCCGAAGGACTCCAGGTCGGCGAGGTGGATCAGGATCAGCAGGAGGCCGATGACCACGCCGTAGAGCCCGAACAGGGAGGCGGCGATCATCAGCGGGTAGCGCAGGATGCGCAGGGCGATGGCCCCGGCGTAGGACGGGGCCGCGAAGGAGCCGATGGCGGTCACCCCGGCCACGATCACCATGGCGGGGCTGACGAGACCCGCCGAGACCGTCATCTCGCCGATGATCAGGCCGCCAACGATGCTGATGGTGGGACCGATGGGACCGGGCAGGCGGATGCTGGCTTCCCTCAGGATCTCCACCGCCGTTTCCAGCAGAATGGCCTCGCCAATGGCGGGAAAGGGCACGCCGCTTCGCGCCGACGCCAGCAACACCGCCAGGGTCGACGGCAGCATCTCGGGATGGAAGGAGACGAAGGCGATGTACAGGGCCGGCAGGAGCAGGGAGACGGCCATGGCGATCTCCCGGATCATCCGCACCAGCGTGGCCGCCGGCCAGCGCTGGTAGTAATCCTCCGGCGATTGATAGAATTGGAGCAATACCGCGGGCGCTACGACGGCAAAGGGCGACCCCTCCACCAGGAAGGCGACCCGCCCCGCCAGCAGGTTGGCCACCACCCGGTCGGGCCGCTCCGTCTCCATGACCTGGGGGAAGGGCGAGCGGGGCTGGTCCTCCAGCCACTGTTCCAACTGTCCCGTGTCGAGGAGCGCGTCGGACCGCACGCGGTGGAGGCGCGTCTCCGCCTCCTGCACCACTTCCGGCGGCGCGATCCCTTCCACGTACAGCAGTGCCACCCGCGAGCCGGCCACGTCGCCCAGGCGGTAACGGCGAACCACGAGGCGCGGCGAGGACAGCCTCATGCGAATCAGGGCCAGGTTCGTCTGCAGGTCCTCCACCAGGCCGTCCCGGGGCCCGCGCACCAGCCGCTCGGCATCGGGCTCCTCCACCGCCCGGCGCGGGAAGCCGCGGACGTCGAAGGTCCAGGCGCAGGGCCGCCCCTCGAGCAGGAGGACGGCGTGGCCGGCCAGCACGCGGCGTACCGCATGGGGGAGGGTGTCGGCACGACCGACCCGGCCCCCGATTTCCCACCACCCGGGGTCGGCCATCACGCCCCTCTCGCCGCGGCGGGCCAGTTCCTCCAGATCTCCCACCACGGCCCGCAGCCGCCGCATGTCGACCAGGGGCTCCAGGTACAGGAAGGCGGCCACGGCCGGGGCCGGGCCGGGGACGAACCGGGTCACGAGGTCCGCGGTGTGGTGCAGGGCGCCCTCCAGCCGGGCGACGTCGAGGTGCACGCGGCCGGTGAACCGCTCGCTGCCAGGACCGAGCAAGGCGCCCGCCGCCGCCCGGGCCTGCATCTCGCGGGTGAGATCGTCGAGACGCCCTGCCAGTCGACCCGCCAGGCGGGCCAGGCGGGCCAGGTGGAAACGCTGGGCCTCCACCCGGTGCTCGTGTTCGTCGTGGCCGCCCGCCGTGCCGTGCACCTCCGCACCCCACCCCCGGGCGGGCCTCCGCAGGCCCGCCCGTCTCCTCAGCATGTGCAGCGAGCTCGCGGGGGATACCCCTTGGAAGGGGCGGACCCGTCCGCGCCGTTCCGGGTACGACGCCACCGCGTGCCGCGCGGGGTAGGGTGAACACGGAAGGGACGGCCGGGGACCCGGCCGGGCCAGGGACCACGGCGGCTACGGCGCCTGACCGCTGCCCGGCCGAGCCCCGGCCACCACCCTCACCGCCGGTCGTAACCCACCACGGTCCAGATGCCGGTCTCGTCCTGGCGGACCAGGCGCTCCAGGTACACCCTGGCGATCTCGCCGACCTCCACTTCCACCACGGCCCGCACGCCGTCGTTGCGCGTGACCCGCACGTGCTCATCCACCAGCGCCGCGGGATCACCGATCCCCTTCGTGTTGCGGCCGAGAAGGAAGGCCGCGGCCACCTGGGCGGGGTCGACCATCCACGGGGAGCTCCCGCGGTCCACCTGCTGTTGGGAATTGCGCTCGATCTCCATATCCACGGAGACCTGGACCTGGGGCGAGAACCCGTCGTCGGAGCCACCGCCACCCGGCTCGGGCAGCTTCAGATCGGGGGCGATGGCACGGGCCAGCTCCACCCGCCGCGGCCCCTCCACCCGGATCTCCAGGCCCTGCTGTCGCCAGCGAAGGCTTTCGGACAACACCTCCAGGGGAGAGTCCCCGGCCGAGCCCACCGCCCCGTTGGGGGCCGGCTCGAAAGCTCCCCGCGCCGGTTCTTCCACGATGACGGTCTCGCCGTATTCCAGGACCACCCGCTCCCGGGCGGCCCTGATCCGCGCCGCCGGTTCGTCCGGCTGCGCTGGGGTGATACCGGCGATGTC
>QGUQ01000158.1 GCA_003242195.1 Bacillota bacterium
GATCGACAAGCTGCGCCACTCCGCCACCAGCAGCCTGTTCGAGCGCAAGGACGTCATCGTGGTCGCCAGCGTCTCCTGCATCTACGGCCTGGGCGCGCCCGAGGACTACCGGGATCTGGTGCTGTCCCTGCGGGTTGGTAAGGAGGTCCCGCGGGAGCAGATCCTGCGCAAGCTGGTGGACATCCAGTACACGCGCAACGAGGTGGACTTCCAGCGCGGGACCTTCCGGGTGCGCGGCGACGTGATCGAGATCTTCCCGGCCTCCATGGCGGAGCGGGCCATCCGGGTGGAGCTGTTCGGGGACGAGATCGAGCGCCTGACGGAGATCGACCCGCTGACGGGCGAGGTCCTGGCGTATCGCGATCACGTGGCCATCTACCCGGCGAGCCACTACGTCACCCATGAGTGGAAGCTGAAGCGGGCCATCGAGTCCATCGAGCGGGAGCTGGAGGAGCGGCTGGCGGAGCTGCGGGCCCGGGACAAGTTGCTGGAGGCGCAGCGGCTGGAGCAGCGCACGCGGTACGATCTGGAGATGCTGCGGGAGGTCGGTTACTGCAGCGGCATCGAGAACTACTCCCGGCACCTGACGGGGCGGGCGCCCGGCGAGCCGCCCTACACGCTGCTGGATTACTTCCCACGGCCCTTCCTGTGCATCATCGACGAGTCGCACCAGACCATCCCGCAGTTGCGGGCCATGTACGAGGGCGAGATGTCCCGCAAGGACTCGCTGATCGAATACGGTTTCCGCCTGCCCTCGGCGCGGGACAACCGGCCGCTGAAGTTCGAGGAGTTCTGGGAGAAGATCGGGCAGGTGCTGTTCGTCTCGGCCACGCCCGGCCCCTTCGAGCGCGAGGTCTCCGATGTCATCGTCGAGCAGATCGTCCGGCCCACGGGCCTGCTGGATCCGGAGATCGAGGTGCGGCCGACGCGGGGCCAGATTGAGGACCTGCTGGCGGAGATCCGCAAGCGGGTGGCCAAGGACCAGCGGGTGCTGGTGACCACGCTGACCAAGCGCATGGCCGAGGACCTGACCGATTACCTGAGGGAGATGGGGGTCAAGGTCCGCTACCTCCACTCGGAGATCGACACCCTGGAGCGGATGGAGATCATCCGGGACCTGCGTCTGGGCGTGTTCGACGTCCTGGTGGGCATCAACCTGCTGCGGGAGGGGCTGGACCTGCCCGAGGTCTCCCTCGTGGCCATCCTGGACGCGGACAAGGAGGGCTACCTGCGCTCCACCACCGCACTGATCCAGACCATCGGCCGGGCGGCGCGCAACGCCGAGGGAAAGGTGATCATGTACGCCGACACCATCACCGAGTCCATGCGCGCCGCCATCGAGGAGACGTACCGCCGCCGCAAGATCCAGGAAGAGTACAACCGGAAGCACGGGATCACGCCGCAGACGGTGCGCAAGGCGGTCCGCGACGTGATCGAGGCGACCCATGCCGCCGAGCGGCCGCCCGAATACCTGGCCGGCAAGCGGCTGTCGGAGTTGCCGCGGCACCAGATTCCGGACGTGATCAAGCGCCTGCGGCGGGAGATGGAAGAGGCCTCCCGGGCGCTGGAGTTCGAGCGGGCGGCGCTGCTCCGCGACATGATCCTGGAGCTGGAGGCGCGGCGCCTCGGCCGGCCCGTGGAGCGGCACGAGCTCAAGGCCGGCCTGGAGGAGGCGGCGGAGGGAGCCGGCGCCGCCGGTGGCCGTTCGAGGGGTCGGGCCGGCGGCCGCTCCCGGAAGCGCTGAGCAAGCCAGGGGCCCCAACGGGAGCGTCCACGTGACGAGGGCCCCCATTCCCAGCGGAACGGAGACGGTGAACATCCAGCGATGGCGCGAGAGAGCATCATCATTCGCGGTGCACGCCAGCACAACCTGAAGAACGTCAACCTGGAGCTGCCCCGCAACCGGCTCATCGTCTTCACCGGCCTGAGCGGCAGCGGCAAGAGCTCCCTGGCCTTCGACACCCTGTACGCCGAGGGCCAGCGGCGCTACGTGGAGTCGCTGTCCGCCTACGCCCGGCAGTTCCTCGGCCAGATGGACAAGCCGGACGTGGACATGATCGAGGGGCTGTCGCCGGCCATCTCCATCGACCAGAAGACCACCAGCCGGAACCCGCGCTCCACCGTCGGCACGGTGACGGAGATCTACGACTACCTGCGGCTCCTCTACGCCCGCATCGGCCGGCCCCACTGCCCCCAGTGCGGCCGGCCCATCAGCCAGCAGACCGTGGAACAGATGGTGGACCGGGTGCTGGAGCTGCCGGAGCGGACCCGCATCCAGGTCCTGGCGCCCGTGGTGCGCGGCCGCAAGGGCGAGCACGAGAAGGTGTTCGAGGAGATCCGCCGGGCCGGGTACGTGCGCGTTCGCATCGATGGTGAGGTCCGTGACGTCGCCGAGCTGCCCCAGGGCTTCAAGCTGGAGAAGAACAAGAAGCACACCATCGAAGTGGTGGTGGACCGCATCATCGTCCGCCCGGATGCCCGCAACCGCCTGGCGGACTCCATCGAGACCGCCCTGGGGCTGGCCAACGGGCTGGTGCTGATCGACGTCATTGGCGGCGAGCCCATGCTGTTCAGCCAGCACTTCGCCTGTCCGGACTGCGGCATCAGCCTGGAAGAACTGAGCCCGCGGATGTTCTCCTTCAACAGCCCCTACGGGGCGTGCCCGGCGTGCTCGGGCTTGGGTAGCCGGCTGGAGATCGACCCCGACCTGGTCATCCCCGACCGCCGCAAGTCCCTGGCGGAGGGGGCGGTGGTGCCGTGGAGCCGGGGCACCTCCAACTACTACCCCCAGCTCCTGGCGGCCGTGGCCCGGCACTTCGGCGTCAGCATGGACACGCCCCTGGAAGAGGCCGGAGAGGAGTTCATCCGCATCCTCCTTTACGGCACGGACGAGCCCATCCGCTTCCGTTACGAGAACCGCTACGGGCGAGTACGGGAGCGCTACGTGACCTTCGAGGGCGTGGTGGCCAACCTGGAGCGGCGTTATCGGGAGGCCACCACCGACTTCCAGCGGGAAGAAATCGAGCAGTTCATGAGCTCGCACCCCTGCCCGGAGTGCAAGGGGGCGCGTCTACGGCGCGAGTCCCTGGCGGTGAAGGTGGGCGGGAAGAACATCGCCGAGATGACCGCCCTCTCCGTCCGCGAGCTGCTGGAGTTCCTGGACCGGCTGGAGCTCACGCCGCGGGAGGAGATGATCGCCCGCGAGGTGCTCAAGGAGATCCGCGCCCGCCTCACCTTCCTGGCCGACGTGGGCCTGGACTACCTGACCCTGGACCGGGCGGCGGGCACCCTCTCCGGCGGCGAGGCGCAGCGCATCCGGCTGGCGACCCAGATCGGGTCGGGCCTGGTCGGCGTGCTCTACATCCTGGACGAACCCAGCATCGGCCTGCACCAGCGGGACAATGCGCGTCTCATCGAGACGTTGAAGCGGCTGCGCGACCTGGGCAACACGCTGGTGGTCGTCGAGCACGACCAGGACATGATCGAGTCCGCCGATTACATCGTGGACATCGGCCCGGGGGCGGGCGAGCACGGCGGCCGGATCGTGGTGGCGGGGACGCTGGAGGACGTGCTGAACTGCCCCGAGTCCGTCACCGGCCAGTACCTGTCGGGCAAGCGGGAGATCCCCGTACCGGAGCGGCGGCGCCAGCCCGGAGACCGCTGGCTGGTGGTGCGGGGAGCCCGCGAGCACAACCTGAAGGGGATCGACGTGCACTTCCCGCTGAACCTGTTCGTCTGCGTGACCGGCGTCTCGGGCAGCGGGAAGTCCACGCTGGTCAACGACATCCTGTACCGCCGGCTGGCCCAGCACCTGTACGGCGGCAAGGGGCGCCCGGGAGCCCACGACGCCATCGAGGGCCTGGAGCACGTGCGCAAGGTGGTGAACGTCGACCAGTCGCCCATCGGGCGTACGCCCCGGTCCAACCCGGCGACGTACACGGGCGTGTTCGACCTGATCAGGGAGCTGTTCGCCGCGACGCCGGAGGCGCGCATGCGCGGGTACTCCAAGGGGCGCTTCAGCTTCAACGTGCGCGGCGGGCGGTGCGAGGCCTGCAAGGGTGACGGGATCATCAAGATCGAGATGCACTTCCTGCCCGACGTCTACGTGCCCTGCGAGGTCTGCAAGGGCCGCCGCTACAACCGGGAGACCCTGGAGGTTCGTTACAAGGGCAAGACCATCGCCGACGTGCTGAACATGACGGTGGAGGAGGCCCTGGAGTTCTTCGAGGCGGTGCCCCGGGTGCGGCGGAAGCTCCAAACCCTGTACGACGTGGGGCTCGGGTACATCCGTCTCGGACAGCCCGCCACGGAGCTGTCGGGGGGCGAGGCCCAGCGGGTCAAGCTGGCCACCGAGTTGTCGCGCCGGTCCGACGGCGGAACCGTCTACATCCTGGACGAACCGACCACAGGGCTACACTTCGCCGACATCGACCGCCTGGTGAGGGTCCTGCAGCGGCTGGTGGACGCCGGCGATACGGTGATCGTCATCGAGCACAACCTGGACGTCATCAAGGTGGCGGACTGGATCATCGACCTGGGGCCCGAGGGCGGCGACCGGGGTGGACGCGTCGTAGCGGCCGGCCCGCCCGAAGAGGTCATGAAGGTGCCCGAGTCGTATACCGGCCGCTTCCTCAAGCAGCACCTGGAACGGCAGCGCGCCCGGGCGGCCCGGCAACGCCAGCGGGACCGCGTGACCGTGCAGGCAGGGGCCGCGGGCGGCAGCGGGTGAGAAGCAGGTGGAACCACGGCCGGCCGAGGGCAAGGAGGGGCTGGCCGGTGGCTGACCGGAAGCGGCAGGCTGACCGGTGGTGAGGACTAGGACGGGCCGGCGCCGCCCCCGCCGTGCCGGGCCGCCGTGCCGCGACGGTAAGCCCTGGCAACGTGCCGCTCCGTCGGAGTCCGGGCATGGTCGGGGGCCGGGCGGGCACAGACCCTGAGCCGCGGCCGG
>QGUQ01000159.1 GCA_003242195.1 Bacillota bacterium
ATCAGAGTGGAACCGCGGACCCTCCCGCCTCTGAAGAGCGCGGGAGGTTTTCGTTTCGGGGGTGTGTTCATGCTGCGTGGCCTGCTGGAGAGGCTACGGGAGGACGTGCAGGTGGTGTTCGAACGGGACCCGGCCGCTCGCTCGGTGCTCGAGGTCATCCTGTGCTATCCGGGTCTTCACGCCCTGTGGCTGCACCGGATTGCCCACTGGTTCTACCGGCGCCGCTTGTACCTGATCGCCCGCCTCATCTCCCACTTCGGCCGCTGGCTGACGGGGATCGAGATCCACCCCGGCGCCCGTATCGGCCGCCGCTGCTTCATCGACCACGGCATGGGGGTGGTCATCGGGGAGACCGCCGAGATCGGTGACGACGTGACCATCTACCAGGGCGTGACCCTGGGGGGCACGGGCAAGGAGCGGGGGAAGCGGCACCCGACGCTGGGGAACGGCGTGCTCGTGGGCGTCGGTGCGAAGGTCCTGGGGGCCATCACGGTGGGTGACAACTCTCGCATCGGGGCCGGTGCCGTCGTCGTCAAGCCGGTGCCGCCCAACTGCACCGTGGTCGGGATCCCGGGCAAGGTGGTGATCCGTGACGGGCGCCGGGTCGGCATCGACCTCAACCATGGCGAGCTGCCGGACCCCGTTTCCGAGGCCATCCAGAAGCTGCAGCATTACGTGGAGGAGCTGGAGCAGCGAGTGATCACCCTGGAACGCGAGCTGGCCGCGGAGCGCCAGCGCAGCGCCAGAACCTCCTACTTGGGCGGGTGAGGCGGTCGACCGGCGCCGGGGCTCAAGGCGGTCCATGGCGGTGCCGGCGCGCGGACGCGTTGGGTGAGCGAGTTCCGTGGAGGGCTGACCGGAGGGAAGGACGATGGGCATCACGATCTACAACACCCTGACCGGGCGCAAGGAGCCCTTCGAGCCCCTGGAGCCCGGCCGGGTGCGCATGTACAATTGCGGGCCCACGGTGTACGACTACTTCCATGTCGGCAACCTGCGGACGTTTCTCTTCTTCGACGTGGTGCGCGGATGGCTGACGTACCGCGGCTACCGGGTCCGCTACGTGCAGAACTTCACCGACATCGACGACAAGTTGATCCGGCGCGCCGCCGAGCGTGGCATCAGCGTGCGCGAGCTGGCGGACGAGCAGATCCGTGCGTACTTCGAGGACGCCGACGCCCTGGGGATCGTGCGCGCCGACGCCCACCCGCGGGTGTCGGAGAAGATCGACGAGATCGTCGCGCTGATCCAGCGGCTGATCGACCAGGGTTACGCCTACGTGGCGGGCGGCGACGTCTTCTACGACGTGGGCCGTTTCCGCGAGTACGGCAAGCTGTCCAAGCAGCGGACCGACCAGCTGCTGGCCGGTGCCCGGGTCGAGGCCTCGGAACAGAAGCGCAACCCGCTGGATTTCGCTCTCTGGAAGGCCCAGAAGCCGGGTGAGCCGGCCTGGGACAGCCCGTGGGGACCGGGCCGGCCGGGCTGGCACATCGAGTGCTCGGCGATGGCCATGGACGAACTGGGCCCGACCATCGACATCCACTCGGGGGGCAGCGACCTGATCTTCCCCCACCACGAGAACGAGATCGCCCAGAGTGAGGCGGCGACGGGCCGCCCCTTCGCCCGCTACTGGATGCACGTGGCCCTCGTCCAGGTGGACGGCCAGCGCATGGGCAAGTCCATGGGCAACTTCTGGCGGGTCCGCGACCTGCGACAGCAGTTCGATCCGGAGGCGATCCGGCTGTTCATCCTGTCGGCCCACTACCGCAACCCCCTGGAGTTCAGCCTCGAGGCTCTACAGCAGGCGGAGCGTGCCCGCCAGCGCCTGTACAACCTGCTGGAGCACCTGGAGCACCTGCGGGGCGTGACCCCCGACCGGGAGCCGGCCGGCAAGGAGGCGTCCTGGCTGGATCGCCTGGCGGAGGCGCGCGCCCAGTTCGAGGCGGCCATGGACGACGACTTCAACACCGCCGACGCCCTGGCCGCCTTCTTCACCCTGGCCCGCGACGCCCACAAGACCCTGGGCCCCGACAGCCCCCGGTCGTTGGTGGAGCGGACGCTGGAGTTCTTCCTGGAGCTGGGCGAGCCCCTGCGGCTGTTCCGCGCCTACCGGGAAGGGAGCCGCCGAGCGCCCGCTGCCGCCGCCAGCGAGGCCGAACAGCTTCTGGAGCTCCTAATCGAAGTGCGCGAGTACGCGCGGTCGATTCGGGACTACGAACTGGCCGACCGGATCCGGGATCGGTTAGCGGCGCTCGGCTACCGGCTGGAGGACACCCCTGCCGGGACCCGGGTGCGGCGCATGGCGTCGGCCTCGCCCGCGACGGGGGACTGAGGAGGCCGCGGGCATGGAGGGCAAGGAGCGACGGCGGCGCGCGGCGCGGCAAACGGGAGCCGGCCCGGGACGCGGGGGCCGGGAGGGATCGGAGCTACTGCAAGTGGAGGGGCGCCGGCCGGTGCTGGAGCTGCTGCGGGGCGACCACCCCGTCCACCGGGTACTGGTGGCCGCGGGGCGCCGCGGCGCCCCGATCGCGGAGGTCTGGTCCCTGGCCCGGCGGCGGGGTATCCCGGTGGAGGTCGTGGACCCCGAGGAGCTGGCGCGGCGGGCCCAGACCGACTCCCATCAGGGGGTGATCGCGCTGGCAGACCCGCCGCGATTGCTCGAGCCGGCGGACCTGCTGGAGATCGCTGCCCGTCGGGGAGAGCCGCCGCTGCTCCTGGTCTGTGCCGAGATCCAGGATCCGCACAACCTGGGGGCCCTGTTTCGCACGGCCGAGGCGGCGGGCGCCCACGGCGCCCTGGTGCCCAAGCACCGCAGCGCGCCCCTCAACGCTACGGTGTACAAGAGTTCCGCAGGCGCCCTGGTGCACCTGCCCGTAGCCCGCGTGACCAACCTCAGTCGGGCCATCGAGGAGCTCAAGCAGGCCGGGGTCTGGACCGTCGCCGCCGACCCGGACGCGCCACGCCCCTACGACCAGTCCGACCTGACCGGGCCGGTGGCCATCGTACTGGGTAGCGAGGGGCGAGGCGTTCCCCGGCTGGTGCGGGAGCGGTGCGACGAGCTCGTCTCCATCCCCATGCGTGGGCGTGTGGGCTCCCTGAACGTGTCCGTGGCCGGCGGGATCCTGTTATTCGAGGCCGCGCGCCAGCGCAGGCTTGCGGCCGCTGGCGCCCGTTGACTTGACGGTTGTCGAAGCCCGCCAGTATAATTGCGTTGCAATTGTAAGCAGGGCAATGATCGGCTTGCCGTTTCCGTCATCTTGTTGCCTTCCATGATGAATTTCCGTCGGCGCGTGCATATCCTTTGAATGACTTCTTCCTCTGAGGACGGGTCCTCGGAGCGTATCCCGCGTCGCGCGCGGACCCCGCCATTGCCGCCCGTGACCCTGTCTGACGGAGGCGATCGAGACGGTGAGCGCCAATCCTCGCATCGAATGGCGGGAAGACCTGGACCTGGATTCCATGGAAGATGAAGAAATCGTCGAAATCGCCCGGCAGGGGAATGCGGAAGCCCTCGAATATCTCATCTCGAAGTACAAAAATTTCGTCCGCGCGAAGGCGCGTTCCTATTTCTTGGTGGGGGCCGATCGGGAAGACATCATCCAGGAGGGCATGATCGGTCTCTACAAGGCCATCCGTGACTTCCGGAGTGACAAGCTCTCGTCTTTCCGCGCATTCGCAGAGCTATGCATCACGCGACAGATCATCACGGCCATCAAGACGGCGACGCGCCAGAAGCACATCCCGCTCAACTCGTACGTATCCCTGAACAAGCCCATCTACGACGAGGACTCGGATAGGACCCTGCTGGATGTCATCTCGGGCTCGCGCATCACCGATCCCGAGGAGCTGTTCATCAGCCGGGAAGAGTTCGGCGACATCGAGCAGAAGATGGGCGAGATCCTCAGCGACCTGGAGTGGCGGGTGCTCATCGCGTACCTGGACGGGAAGTCCTACCAGGAGATCGCCGACGAGTTGAACCGGCACGTGAAGTCCATCGACAATGCGCTCCAGCGGGTCAAGCGCAAGCTTGAGCGGTACATCGAGGCGCGCAACCAGGAGCTGGATCGACCTGCCCGTGGTTGAGGGCGGGCGGCCGACCGGGCGGCCCGCCGCGCTGGCTGCACGGTTGACGCCGGGTTGTCAAGGCCGCCGGGGCGTGCTAATATCAGTGGTGCGGTTGGGACGTGCTGGCGTAGCTCAACGGTAGAGCAGCCGCCTTGTAAGCGGCAGGTTGTCGGTTCGAATCCGTCCGCCAGCTCCGATCGCCGGCCCCGGGGTCGCTTGACAGGCTTGCTATAATAGAAACCGGCTCCGGCTTGGTGGTCAGTCCCGCTGGCCGGGAGCCGGAGTGCATGGAGAGGTACCGAAGCGGCCAAACGGGGCAGACTGTAAATCTGCTGGCGTATGCCTTCGCTGGTTCGAATCCAGCCCTCTCCACATCGACGCGGGGTAGAGCAGCCAGGTAGCTCGTCGGGCTCATAACCCGGAGGTCGTGGGTTCAAATCCCACCCCCGCAACCATTTCTTCTTTATTTATAACAGGGCCGTGTCAGCGGCCCCGGGCTGCCGTAGCTCAGTCGGTAGAGCACAGCCATGGTAAGGCTGGTGTCGGCGGTTCGATTCCGCCCGGCAGCTCAGAGCCCCCGAAAGGCGGGGGCTTTCTTTTTCTATATTTTGGGCCTTCAGAATGGGGCACGGAGCGCCATGCGCCATGGCGGCCGGGGGCGGTCACGCGGGCTGCCGTGGTGCTTCCGCTTGTCCGGCCGGAGGCAATTCAGTACAATAGAGTCGCTTTTTGGGGCGGTACACCTTTGAATCTCCGAGAATCGCAGGAGGGTGTGGCCGATGGCCAAGGCCAAGTTTGAGCGGACGAAGCCGCACGTGAACGTGGGGACGATCGGGCACGTGGACCACGGGAAGACGACGCTGACGGCGGCGATCACGA
>QGUQ01000160.1 GCA_003242195.1 Bacillota bacterium
CGGGAACCGTGGCGGGGGGGATCGCCCCGGGAGCGACGGCGGGGGAGGGGATCGGCTGATCCCCTCCCCCGCCCTATTGGTGAGCGCCGTCCGTGCCTCCCGGGCACGCGCGCATCGCTAGCGCCCGCTCCCTTCGCCCGGCGGCGTCTGCCGCGCCAGGTAGGCGACGACCGCCTCGGCCGTGCCCAGGTTGGTGGCGATGGGCAGGTTGTGGACGTCGCAAAGCCGCAACAGGGCGGATACGTCCGGCTCGTGGGGGTGCGCCGTCAGCGGGTCGCGCAAGAAAAACACCATGTCGATCCGCCCGGCAGCGATCTCACTGCCGATCTGCTGGTCGCCCCCCAGGGGGCCCGACAGATAGCAGTGAACCGGCAGGCCCGTATCCTCGGAGACCATGCGCCCGGTGGTGCCGGTGGCCACCAGTTCGTGCCGGGCGAAGACATCGCGGTAGCGGCGCACGAACTCCAATAGATCCCGCTTCTTCTTGTCGTGGGCAATCAGCGCCACGCGCATGCAGGCGTCACCTCCTGCCCTCCTCCGAAAGGGCTTCCAGAAGCCCGGACAGCCGGCCGCGGTTCCGGGGCCCGTCGCTCCCGCCTGCTTCTAGGCTTATCACACACGCAGGCCGTTCCGCAGGGGAACCGTGATCACGCAGGGAGAGACGGTCGCGCCGGTCGGGAGGGTGCGGCGGCCACCCAGGCGATCACGGCCACCGCCGCCGCGGCGGGCAGCCACGCGCCCAGGCGGCCGAAGAGCCCGGGGCCGAGCAGGCCGCCAAGGCCATCGGTGATCCAGAGGGCGGCAAGGCCCGCACACGCGGGCAGGACCACCCAGCCCAGAGGGTCCGGGCGCGTGCCCGTTCGCCACAGGGCGAAGGCCAGGTTCCCGCACCCGGCCACGGCCACGTCGGCCATGACCGCCAAGCAGACCAGCCGCACCGCCTCTTGGGGCGGGATGCCCGGCCGGATGGCCAGGGCCAGGATGCCCACCCGGGTGGCGGCCGAAGCCAGGTCGACCAGCATGGGCTCCAGGGGCCGGCCGAGACCGCGCAGCACGGCGGCGGCCACTTGATCCGTATAGAGGAACAGGGCGGCAGGTGCGATCCAGGCCGCCAGGCGGCCGGCGCCCGGGTAATCGCCGACCACCTGCCCGGGGAAGATCAGCTGCGCCAGGAGGTCGCCCTCCCGCGCGAAGAGCACCGCCGCCATTACCCCGAGGTGCAGGGAGAGGGTGATGCACCTCCGCACCTGGTTCCCCAGCCGGACCCGGTCGCGTTCCGCCTCGGCCACGGCCGGCACCAGCGCCGCGGCCAGGGCGCCGCTGAAGACCGTTGGCAGCAGCAGGAGAGGGGTGGCCAGACCGCTCAGTTCTCCATAAACCGCCAGGGCCTGGTGCACCGTCAGACCGGCCTGCACCAGGCGTGTGGGGATCAGGGTCACCTCCACCAACCGCGCCGCCGACAGGAGGAGGCGCTCCACGGTGGCAGGTCCGGCCAGGGTGACGACCTCCCACAGGGTGGGCGGTGCCGTCGCCCCGTTACCCGGCTCCCTTCCTCCCCCGAGGTCGCCCATGCCCTGGTGTGCGGCGCCCGGCCGGGACGTCCTTCCGCCCCCGCCGCGGAGCCCAGGCCCGGGCGCGTTCCCCACCACCCGCCGGTACCACCACCGGGTCAGGGCGAACCCCACCGCTTCGCCCGCCACCAGCAAGAGAATCAACACCAGCAACGGCGCCATCGGTAGCCGACCGTCCATGGCCAGGACCAAGGCCAGGGTGCCCACGCGCACCACCTGCTCCGCCAGTTGGGCGAGGACGATCAGCCGCGACAGGTCGGCCCCCAGGAAGAACCCGCGAACGACGGCGGACAGCGCCGCGAAGACCAGGGCGGGGAGGAACCAGGCTAGAGGAACGGCCTGCCGCGCCTCCTGCCAACCCGGCCCCGGCGGCGCCCAGCCCGTCAGGAAGAGCCAAGCCGCCGGGACACCGACCCCCGCCGCCGCGATCCAGGCGGTACGGGCGATCACGCCGGGCAAGGCGGGATGCGCGGCCCCGCTACGGGCGGTGACCCGCGCCACCGCGTCCGGCAGGCCGGCCACGACGGGCGTGAGCAGGGAGAAGTAGAGGGACATGGCTAGCTGGAAGAGGCCGAGCCAGGTGGGGCCCAGGAAGCGCCCCAACAGGACGCGATACCCGAGGCCGAGGATGCGATTCGCCAGGTTGCCGGCCGTGAGCCAGAGGGTGGAGCGGACAACGTTGCCCATGGAGATCCCTGCCTCGTCCATCGGGGTGCCCGCCCGCGTCGGGCGGCCGGGATGCACGCTAATGGGTATGCATGAGAGCGTCACCTCATCAGGACGGGGCATCCACGGGGGCGGGGCCCGGCCTGGCCAGGCCAGGACGGGCCGGCGGTCGAAAAAAAGGCAGCGGCCTGCTCTTGCAGGCCGCTGCCAAACCCGAAACCCCCGGTGCCAGCCTCCGGCAGGGAGGGGCGGCCGCCCGCTCCTCCGCTCCGTGCCCGCACCGGTCCTCCTTCACCAGCGCTCGAGACGGGCGTCCCGCAGCTTCTTTTCCGATTGCTTGAGGAAATCGGCGAGCTTGCGCTCGAAGTCCCGGTTGTCGCGCCGCGGCCGGCGTCCACCGTCGGGCGGTGCTGGCTGCGTTTGCTTGATCGACAGGGCGATCTTGTTGTTGGCCTCGTCGATGCGCAGGATCTTGACCTTCACCGTGTCCCCTACCGACAGGTGGTCGCTGACGTTTTCGACCCAGCCGTACGCGATCTCCGAGATGTGAACCAGCCCGGTGCGCCCGTCGGGCAGCTTCACGAAGGCGCCGAAGCCGGTGATGCCGTCCACCGTGCCCTCGACGATGTCGCCGACCGAATATGCTTCCGCCATGCCCAGCCTCCTAGACCCTGAGATGTACGTATTATCGCATATTCGCGGCCGAAACTGAAGGGACACCCGGGCGCCCCCCAACGGCGCGGCATGGGACACGGATCACGTCTCGCCCTCTCCCGATCCCGCGCCCGCGCCGGCCAGCACGCGCCGGTAGAGGGCCTCGTACCGTGGCACGATCCGGGCGGCGTCGAAGCGCTCCCGTGCCTGTGCGGCGGCCGCCTCCGACATGCGGCGGTGCCGCGCCGGGTCCGACAGCAGCCCGATGGCCGCGGCGGCCATGGCCTCGGTGTCGTCGGGGTCGAAGAGGAGGCCCGTGACCCCGTCCTCCACGACCTCCGGGAGGCCGCCGATGCGGGAGGCGATGACCGGCACGCCGCAGGCCATGGCCTCGAGGGCCGCCAGGCCGAAAGCCTCGTTCCGGGAAGGGAGCAGGAACAGGTCGGCGGCAGCGAGCACCCGTCCCACGTCGGTATGCTCACCCAGGAAGACGACCCGGTCGGCCACGCCCAGGGTGCGCGCCCGGTGGGCACAGCGGTCGACGTCGGGACCGTGCCCGACCAGCAATAGCCGGGCGGGCAGGCGGCGGCATACTCGCGCGAACACTTCGATGACCGCCAGGGCGTTCTTCGCAGGTCGGAAATTGGAGACGTGAACCAGGACGAACTCCCCCGGCGCGGCCAGCCGCCGGCGCAGTTCGGGGTCGGGACGCGGCCGCGGCGGATGGAACACCGCCGGATCGACGAAGTTGGGGATGACCTCCAGTGGCCGCTCGATGCGGAAGGCCGCCCGGGTCTCGGCCCCCAGGTACCGGGACACGACGGTGACGGCATCGGAAGCATTGATGCTGAACTCCACGATCCGCTGGAAGGAGGGGTGGGTGCCCAGCAGCGTGATGTCGGTGCCGTGCAGGGTGGTCACCACCCGCAAGCGGGATCGCGGACCCAGGATCGCCCGCGCCAGGAAGGCGGCCGTGGCGTGGGGGATGGCGTAATGGACGTGCAGCAGGTCTAGATCGTGTTCCTCCGCCACCTGGGCCATCTGGTTGGCCAGGGCCAGGTCGTAGGGAGGGTAGGTGAAGAGGGGGTACGACGGTACCTCCACCGGGTGGAACAGGATCCCGCGCCGGGTCAGGTCCAGCCGGAAGGGCACGTCGTGGGCGATGAAGTGCACCTCGTGGCCGCGCGCCGCCAGCTGGTGGCCCAGCTCCGTGGCCACCACGCCGCTGCCCCCGGAGGAGGGATAGCAGCTGATGCCGATGCGCAGCGGCCGGCCCCGTTCTTCCTTCACGCCGGTGCTCACCCCGCCATGGTCGGAGTCAAGATGCCGGACCGGGTCTCAACTGCCGCCCGTCAGCGCCGCGCCCCCACGCGTCAGGCAGGGGGGCAGCAGGTCGAGGAGGTCCCTCACCCGGGGCGGCCGGTTCCGCAGGACGAACCCTTCCGCATAAGCCACGCCCACCAGGCTCCCGAAGTACCGGTCCCGCGCCTCGATGGCGGCCAGGAAGGACGGGCGGTTGATCACCGTCGGCACCCCGCCCGGCCCGAACTGGCTGGCGTGGGCGGCGATGGCCCGGCGCTTCGTCTCGTAGTCGTCGCTGACGTCGATGACGAAGCTCGGCGTCACCGAGTCGTTGATGAAGTAGGCGGCGGCCAGCTCCACCCGATGAGGTGGCAGGCCCGCCTCGTACCGGTGCAGGGCAGCGGCGAAGAGCGCCCGCTCGATGAGCCGGGCGGCTCCCCCGTGGTCCGGGTTCCGGTCGGGAGCGAAGGGGAGCAGCACCAGGCGGGGTCGGAACGCCCGCAGGGCCCGCGCCAAAACGCGTACCTGCGCTTGCTCCGGCCCCAAGCCGCCGTCGGGGAGTCCCAGGTTGTGGCGGGCGGCGACCCCCAGGATGGAGGCGGCACGGGCCGCCTCGGCGAGGCGGGTGGCCGGCGTGCCGTTGCTGGCCAGCTCGCCGCGGGTGAGGTCGAGGATGCCCACTCGCAGGCCGCGGCGGACGTGGGCCGCCAGGGTACCGCCGGCGCCCAACTCCAC
>QGUQ01000161.1 GCA_003242195.1 Bacillota bacterium
GTACTTGAGCCCCTTCAGCTCCTTGGAGAGATGGAGCAGGTACCACAGTTCCTGGGGCGTGAAGTCCTGCAGCTTTAAGAAGTGCCGGCCCTTGAGGTTCACAGGCATGTTCTCCCACTCCCCTGCTCGTTACTCGGATTGCGATGGTCGTGGCATCGGGTGGTGGAGCGGCTCAGATGTCCTCGCGAATGAGGGGCATCGTCATGCAGCGGGGACCGCCGCGCCCCCGGGACAGCTCGGAGCTGGGGATCTCGATGACCTCGACCCCGTGCTCACGCAGTGCCTGGTTGGAGACGTAGTTGCGGTCGTAGGTCACCACGACGCCGGGCGCGATGGCGAGTACGTTGGAACCGTCGTTCCACTGCTCGCGCGCCGCCGCGATGGAGTCGCCGCCGCCGCAGGGGATCAGGACAACATCGTCCAGACCGAGGACGTCTTTGAGGGTGTCGATCAGGTTGTACCGCTCGGTGATCTTGAGGGTGTCCTCGCTATCCCCGGGCTCCAGAAGGAAGATCCGCATCTCGCCATGCGGCCCCAGGATGGCGGGATGCACGCTGAACTTGTTGCGATCCACCATGGTGAACACGGTGTCGAGATGCATGAAGGCCCGTGACTTGGGGATTTCCACGGCCATGATCTTCTTGATGTCCTTCTGGCCGCGGAACAGGTTGAGGGCCAGGTGCTCGATGGCCTGGGCGCTGGTCCGCTCGCTGATACCCACGGCGACTACATGCTTGCTGAGGACCAGGATGTCGCCGCCTTCGATGGGGAAATCGTAGTCGCGGTTGAACCAGATGGGGATGTCCTGGGAGGCGAAGCGCGGATGGTAGCGGAGGATGTACTCGATAAACAGGGACTCACGCCTTCGCGCCCTTCGCCTCATGCGGTTGACGGTAATGCCGTTCCCGATGACCGCTGCGGGGTCACGCGTGAAGTAGAGGTTCGGCATAGGATCGAGGTAGAAGGGATACTGGTCATCCACCATCTCATGCAGGTGGACCTTCTTTTCCCGCTGTACCTCGCTCTTGCGAATGCCCGCCATGATCTTTTCGACCATCTGGTCGGTGGGAAGGGACAGCAGGAATTCCTTGAGGTGGTAGAAGGCGCTGGTCACGTCCTCCTTGCTCTCTTGGAGGATGTCCTCGACGAACTGCTCACGGATTTCATCATTGTACAGAGACTCCTCAACGAGGTTCTTTAGATAGACAACCTCAATGCCCCGGTTCCGCAGCGCCTGGGCGAAGTAGTCGTGCTCCTTTTGAACGACGGGGAGATAAGGGATATCGTCGAAGAGGAGGCGGCTCATGTGCTCGGGGGTTAGATTTTCGATTTCTTTACCAGGCCTGTGGAGGAGCACCATGCGCAGATCGCCTATTTCAGACGTAACATGTAGCCTGTATTTCAACGGGTACACCTCCTAATGGTTTCTGCGCTTACATCGTAAGATGTCTTGGTGACTCTTGCTGTGAAGTTCATCTCCCCCAAGCTGTGAAGTCTTTCAGGATTTTTGTTTGCCGTTACAAAGTAGGACGGGATGGCAATGGAGCATGATAGATGTTTGTGTTGACGGTCAAACCACAATTGATTAGCCTCGAACATGTCGGTGTATTTTTATGCGTCATTAATTGGTGAAAGGAGGATGGACACGAAGGTGAAGGAAGGTCACGACAGGGTCATCGGGGGGCAGGGTCGTGGCTGGATATACCGGCTTGCCGCCTTGGTCCTCCTCGCCGTGCTGGTCCTGGTGGCGGGGTGCGGCGGTGGCGGGCCGACCGCGGGCTCGCCCGGAGACGCCGGCGGCGCGACCCCGTCGGGTGCCGATGCCGGCGATGGCGGGTCGTCCGGGACCGGATCCCTGCTGGACGAGATCAAGCAGCGGGGTTACATGACCTTCGCCACGGACGGCGCCTACCCGCCCATGGAGTACATGGATCCTACCAATCCGGAGCAGGTCGTCGGCTTCGACATCGACCTGGGCAAGGCCATCGCCGAGAAGCTGGGCGTCGAGTACCGGGTGGCGCTCGTGGACTGGGATGGGTTGCTGGCCGGTCTGCAGGCCAGGCAGTTCGATGCCGTCCTCAGCGCCATGAGCATCACCGAGGACCGCAAGGCCGGTGCCGAGTTCATCCCCTACGTCGAAATGGGCCAGCTCGTGGTGGTCAAGAAGGGCAATCCCAAGGGCATCGGCGGCCTGGAGGACCTGAAGGGGAAGAAGATCGCCGTCCAGCTGGAGAGCACCAACGAAAAGGTGGCCCGCACCGTCGAGGGAGCCCAGGTCATCACCTTCCAGTCCTTCCCCGACGCGCTGCAGGAGGTGGCCAACGGCCGCGCCGACGCCACCATCCTGGACGAGCCGGTGGCCTACTATTACGTGCAAACCCAGCCCGATCTGTATGAGATCGTGGGCGAACCGGTCCAGCGCATTCCGATGGGCATCGCCCTGCCCAAGGGGGAGACGGAACTGGTCCAGGCGGTGCAGCAGGCGCTGGACGAGCTGAAGGCCGACGGGACGTACGACCGGATCTACGAGAAGTGGTTCGGGAAGAAGCCCTGATCCCCCATCGGCCCGCCGCCCGGCGGCAGCCGGCGCTCCCACGTCGCCTGGTGGGCCGGGCGGGTGCCCCGCCCCGGTCCCTCCCGTCTCCCGTCAGGACGGGAGGGGCCGGGGCGTCACGGCTCGACCCGGAAGGCCGGGCGGCACGGACGACGGGGGCCGGCCCCGAACCCCGCGCCGAAAGGACGTGTTGCAACGGTGACGACAGCGATCACCCTGGCCGACATCCACGCCGCCCGCCGCCGCATCGCCGGCGTGGCCGCCCGCACACCCCTCATCCCCGCTCCCGCCCTCTCCCGGGTGGCCGGGGCCGAGGTCCATCTCAAGCTGGAGAACCTGCAGCCCACCGGCGCCTTCAAGATCCGCGGCGCGGCCAACAAGATCGCCCGCCTCGTGGAGGAGCGCGGAAGCGCCGACGCCGTGACGGGGGTGACCACCTTTTCCACGGGCAACCACGGCCGGGCGGTGGCCCACGTGGCGCGCCGGTTCGGCGTGCGCGCCGTGATCTGCGTCTCCCGGGGCGTCCCCGAGGTCAAGCTGCAGGCCATCCGCGACCTCGGAGCCGCCATCGACGTCTCGCCGACCCAGGACGAGGCGGAGGCCCGGTGCCGCCGCCTGGCCGAGGAACAGGGTCTGGTGCTGGTTCATCCCTTCGACGATCCCGACGTCATCGCCGGCCAGGGCACCATCGGCCTGGAACTGCTGGAGGACCTGCCGGAGGTGGACGCCGTCGTCGTGCCCCTCTCGGGCGGCGGGCTGCTGTCGGGCGTGGCCCTGGCCCTGAAGGCCCTGCGCCCCGGGGTTCGGGTCATCGGCGTCTCCATGGAGCGAGGGCCGGTGATGTACCACAGCCTGCGGGCGGGCCGGCCCGTGACCTTGCCGGAGGAACCGACCCTGGCCGACAGCCTGGTGGGCGGCATCGGCCTGGACAACCGCTACACCTTCCGGCTGGTGCGGGAGCTGGCCGACGGGGTGGTGCTGGTTTCGGAAGAAGCCATCGCCCGAGCCATGGCCTTCATGCTGCGCGAGCACGGGCTGGTCGTCGAGGGAGGCGCCGCCACCGCCGTCGCAGCGCTGCTGGAAGGCAAGCTGGAGGGCACGCTCGAAGCCCGAGCCGGTTCTTCCGCCGCGCCGCGCAGGATCGCGGTGGTGGTGACGGGCAGGAACGTGGACGTGGGACGGGCCCTGGCGGCCATGGAGCCCTATCTGGCACCGTAGCGCCCTGGGTGCCCTTATCGCACGGCGGGCTCCAGCAGCACCAGGCGCGGCCGGTCCGGCGCGGCCTCCAGCCGCGCCCGCACGCCCAGGGGCAGGGGAAACATCGGGTCCGTATGGCCGAAGTCGAAGTCGATGGCGATGGGGATGTCGTAGCCCCGGGTGGCGCGGAGCACGATCTCTTCCAGCGGGTCCTTGGGCGAGAACCCGACCTGGGGGTGGAAACGGCCCAGGATCAAGCCCGCGATCCGACCGAAGACCCCCATGTGCCGCAGCTGCGTCAGCATCCGGTCCACGGTGGCCGGAGATTCGAGCTCGTCTTCCTCCAGGCAGAGGATCACGCCGTCCACGTCCGGCCAGTAGGGCGTCCCGGCCAGGAGCAGCAAGGTTCCCGCGTTTCCGGCCAGGATGGGCCCCTCTGCCACGCCGGGACTCAGCGTCCGCGGGCCCGGGTTCGGTATGTAGCGACGCGGCCGGTCGTCCGCTACATCCCAGCGCAGCTTCTCCGGAGTCCATTCCCGCGCCGGCTCCAGCTCGCCCGCCGGTTGGAGGCGCATGACCACCCGGACGAACATGTCCCAGGTGTACGGGTGGACGCCCCCGTACTCCCCGAACTGGGGCATGACCGCCGGCCCCAGTACGGTCACCAGGCCCGTCCGGGCGTGAATGGCGGCGTGCAGCGCCGTGATGTCGCTATGGCCGATGAGAAGCTTCGGGTGCCGGCGGATCAGGTCGTAATCGAGATCCTCCAGCAGCTGGTGGGAGCTGTAGCCGCCGACGGTGGTGATGATGGCCCGGACCTCGGGGTCCCGGAACATGGCGTGCAGGTCGTCCAGTCGCTGCGCGATGGTACCCGCCGTGTGGCCCGTGGAAGCGGTGGCGTACCTGCCCAGGCGCACCCGAAAGCCGCGCCGCCCCAGTTCGGCGATGCCGCGCCGCAGCCGGCGCGGGCACTCGGCCGCCGCCGGCGCCGACGGCGACACGACCCCCACCACGTCGCCGGGCGCCAGGCGCACGGGCCGGATCGGACCTGGCCTCATGCCCGGCCCCCCGCCTCTCGCCCCAGCCCCGCGCCCTGGGCCATCTGGCGCACCTGCCTCTTATACACACCAAACCCGGCAGACGATCCACCTGGTGTATCCCCCCTCG
>QGUQ01000162.1 GCA_003242195.1 Bacillota bacterium
GGCGACGGCCCACGCAGAAATACACACGGAGTAGATCGTCGGCAGGTTGAGGTGTGAAAAAGAGACGGGGGGGGAAGGGGTGTCTGGGATTCCCGGGGCGGGCGGCGCCCGCCTGCGGGCGCTGCGCGCCCGGGATGCAGGGGTAGGCGTCGGGGAGCCCGGGAAAGCGGGGGAGCCGGATGGGGACGGCTAGCCGGATGCTGCCGTCCGGAGGCGTACTAGAGCGGACTGGGGGCGAATAGTCGTATGGTACGAGCCGGGAACACCGCCACCGTACCCCGCTGGGTACCACAGCGGGAAGGCTGGGGGAACGCGCCGCGGCCCGCCGTGCGGCGCCGCGTGCGGAGGCGCCTGCGCCTGCGTCCGGAGGCGCGCTTCGTCTTCTCCGTCTGCTTCTTCTTCGCGGTGGCCGTCTTGTTGCTGACGCGCTACGCCGCCCTCTACGGCCTCGGCCACCAGCTGGAAGCCGAGCGGGAGCGCCTGGAGCAACTGCAGGCCGAGCGCCAGCGGCTGCTGGTGCAGGCCGCGGCCCTGGAGTCCCTGGAGCGGATCGAGCGCGAGGCGAGGCGGGAGGGGTACGTGGAACCTTCCTCCTTGCGCCTGGTCAGCGCCCCTGCGCCGACCCAGAAGGGGCTGGCGAGCGAGGGGACCGGGGAGGCGGAAGCCCCGCGGACCGCCGTCGTCACGCTGACCGGCGGCGTTTCCGGCGGGGAGGATGACGCCGCCAGCGGGGCTGCCGAGGAGCGGGCCGACGGATGGTGGATCGCCCTGCTGGAGGCGGCTCGGGAGGGGTGGAACCGCGTGGCGGGCGCCGGCAGCGCCGTCGCCGGACGCTGACGGCGCGGGCCCGCCCGATGGGAGGCGTCGGGACCCCACGGTGGATGCGAGGGGAAGGCGGTGAGGCGATGGGCCGGATGGCGCGAAGCGGTCCGGCCGTTCGCATGCCCGGAATCGGGTTGCGGCGGCGGATTTTCGTGCTTTTTCTGGCCTTCATGCTGGCCCTGCTCATCCTCGCCGGGCGGCTGGTGACCATCCAGGTCGTGCGGGGTGAGGAACTGCGCCAGAAGGCGGTGGAGATGCGGCTCTGGCAGGTGCCCGTCCAGGCGCGGCGCGGAGACATCGTCGACCGCAACGGCCGGGCCCTGGCTGTCAGCGCCGACGTCGACACCGTCTACGTGGCCCCGGCCGAGCTGCAGGAGGCCGCCCGCCGCGGCAAGGTGGACATCGAGGAAGCGGCCCGGCAACTAGCCCGGGCGCTGCACATGGACCCGGAGCAGGTCTACGAGAAGCTCACCGTCCCCCACGCCTTCTGGTACGTCAAGCGGCGGGTCACCGACGAGGAGTCCCGGGCCGTGCGGGCGCTGGACATCCCCGGCATCCACATCACCCAGGAGGCTCGCCGCTTCTACCCCAAGGGAGACCTGGCGGCCCATGTCCTGGGCTTCGCGGGCGTGGACAACCAGGGCCTCGAGGGCATCGAGGCCTATTATGATGACAAGCTGAAAGGGCAAGACGGCTACATTGCCACGGAGTACGACGCCCGCGGGCGGCCCATTCGCCTGCCCACCGTGGAGGCGCGTTACGTCCGGCCCAAGCCGGGCTTGACCCTGCGGCTGACCCTGGACGAGACGATCCAGTACGTCGCGGAACGCGAGCTGGACAAGGCGGTGGCGACCCACGGCGCCAAGGGGGGCGTCATCATCGTCATGGATCCCAAGACCGGCGGGATCCTGGCCCTGGCGTCGCGGCCCACCTACGACCCCAACCGGTTCGCCGACTTCCCGCGGCGGAACTGGCGCATCAAGGCGGTGGCGGACGCCTTCCCGCCGGGCTCCATCTTCAAGATCATCACCGGCTCCGCGGCCGTCGACGCCGGCAAGGTGACGCCGGACACCGTCGTGGACGATCCCGGGTTCCTCACGGTACTGGGCCAGACCGTCAGCAACTGGAACCAGGCCGGGCTGGGTTCGGTGCCCTTCCGGGAAGGGTTCGCCCACTCGTCCAACGTGGTGTTCGGCAAGATGGCCCTGGCCCTCGGCAAGCCCCTCTTCTACGAGTACCTGAACCGTTTCAACATCGGCCGTCCCACGGGGGTCGACCTGCCCGGCGAGGCCACCGGGATCGTGCCGCCCATGGAGCGGGCCACCCAGCTGGACCTGGCCATCATGGGCTTTGGCCAGACCCTCACCACGACGCCCATTCAGATGGCGGCCGCCGTGGCGGCGGTGGCCAACGACGGCGTGTGGCAGACGCCGCACCTGGCGGACGCCTGGCTGGACGAGGAAGGGCGCGTGGTGGAGCAAGTGCGGCCCGCGGAACAACGCCGCGTCATCAGCGCCGAGACGGCCCGCACCATCCGCCAGCTCATGCAGGGCGTGGTGGAACAGGGCACCGGCCGGCGCGCCCAGGTCCCCGGTTACGAGGTGGGCGGCAAGACGGGCACCGCCAACAAGGTGGAAGGCGGCCGTGTGGTTCAGAAGTACATCGGTTCCTTCGTCGGGCTCGTGCCGGTGGACGACCCGCGCCTGGTGATCGTCGTGTCCATCGACGAACCCAGCGGGATCTACTACGGTGGGTACGTAGCGGCACCGGTCTTCCAGGCGGTGGCCCGCGACGTGCTGCGGTACCTGGGCGTTCCGCCCAGCCGGGAGGACCGGGTGGACCCCCGCAAGCTGCGCACCGTTCCCAGCCTCCTCAACCTGACCCGGTCGCAGGCGCGGCAGCGGGCGGAGGCGGCGGGGTTCCAGGTGACCTTCGAGGGCAACGGGGCCACCGTTGTCGGTCAGTTCCCGACGGCCGGGGCGCGGCTGGAGGCGGGGAGCACCCTCATCCTCTACACGGAGGCGGCCGGGCGCCAGGACCGGGACGGGCGGGTCACCGTGCCGGCTCTCCGGGGCCTGACCTACGCCCAGGTGGCAGAGCGCCTGGCGGCGGTAGGCCTGCAATTGCGGGCGGTGGGGGATGAAAAGGGCGTGGCCGCTGCCCAGGACCCGCCGGCTGGCACGCGGGTTCCCCTGGGCTCGGTGGTCACCGTCACTTTCCAGCAGAGGACGCGCTGAGTCCGGTGCGGGGCGGGAAGGGATCAGGCTGTCTCGTGTAGTAGTAAATCATTTTGTGTGTTGCGCGGCCCGCTGGCCGCCCAGCGTGTCGCAGCGAGAACTTCCAAGAGGGTGGCGCCCCCGGCGGCCCGAGGGGGGCGGGGGTGCCCGCGAGGAGCAGGAAGGATCGATGATCCGACTGGCGCAATTGCTCAAGGCCCTGCCCGAGAAGACCGTGACCGGCCCGGACGACATCCTCATCGCGGGGATCACCTACGACTCCCGTCGCGTCGAACCGGGGTACGTCTTCGTTGCCATTCGCGGGCTCCGCTACGACGGCCACTCCTTCATCCCGGAGGCCGTGTCCCGCGGGGCGGCCTGCGTGGTGGGGGAGCGGGTGGCCCAGATCGAGGGCGCCACGTACGTGCGCGTTCCCTCCAGCCGCCTCGCCCTGGGGCTGCTGGCGGCAGCCTTCTACGGCCACCCCAGCCACCAGCTCACCCTGGTGGGTGTCACGGGGACCAACGGCAAGACCACCACCACCCATCTGATCCGGGCACTGCTGGAGCACGCGGGTCACCCCACGGGGCTGATCGGTACCGTCCACAACATCATCGGCGGCCGCGAGCTACCCGTGGAGCGGACGACGCCGGAGGCCTCGGACCTGCAGAAACTCCTGGCGGCCATGCGGGAGGCCGGGATGACCCACGCGGTCATGGAGGTCTCGTCCCACGCCCTGACGCTGCACCGCGTGGCGGGATGCGCCTTCGACTTCGGCGTGTTCACCAACCTGACCCAGGACCACCTGGACTTCCACGCTTCCATGGAGGATTACGCCGAGGCCAAGGCGCGGCTCTTCGCCCGCCTGGGGCGCAGCGAGGTGCTGCCCTCCAAGCCGGGACCCAAGGCGGCGATCATCAACGCCGACGACCCGTGGGGGCGTTTCATGGCCGAGCGCAGCCGGGTGCCTGTGGTGACCTACGGCATCCGCGAGGCGGCGGACGTCACGGCGCGGGACATCACCGTGGCGGCGGAAGGCGTGGGTTTCCGCCTGGTCTCGGCCCGGGGGGAGGTCCCCATCCGCCTGTCCCTGACGGGCCGTTTCAACGTCTACAACGCCCTGGCGGCGGCGGCCACCGGCCTGGCGGCGGGCCTGAGCCCGGAGCAGGTCGCGGCAGGGCTGGCCTCCGTGCCGGCGGTACCCGGGCGCCTCGAGCGCATCGACCGCGGACAGCCCTTTGCCGTGCTGATCGACTACGCCCACACGCCCGATGGCTTGGAGAACGTGCTGGCGACGGTCCGGGAGTTCGCCCGCGGGCGGGTGATCTCCGTCTTTGGCTGCGGCGGCGACCGGGACCGGGGCAAGCGACCATTGATGGGCGCCATCTCCGCCCGGCTCGCCGACTACACCATCCTGACCTCCGACAACCCGCGAAGCGAGGATCCGGAGCGCATCATCGACGACATCGAGCGGGGCGTGCGCCAGGTGGAGGGAGCCGCCTACGAGCGGGTGACGGATCGCGCCTCGGCCATCCGGCGCGCCTTGGAGATGGCCCGGCCTGGCGACGCGGTGGTCATCGCGGGCAAGGGGCACGAAACCTACCAGATCTTCGCCGACCGCACCATCCACTTCGACGACCGCGAGGTGGCCGCTCAGGTGCTGGCCGAGCTGGGCTACGCGCCGCCCGCCCAGCGGGGGAGGTGAGGAGTTGCGGTTGACGGTGGGGGAGGTCGCTGTCGCGGTCGGCGGCCAAGTGGTGGCCGGCGATCCCGGCACCGTGGTCACCGGGGCCACCGTGGACAGCCGCCGGGTGCGGGCGGGGGACCTCTTCTTCGCCCTGCCCGGGCGGCGGGCGGATGGACACGCCT
>QGUQ01000163.1 GCA_003242195.1 Bacillota bacterium
GGCCCTTGTCTCCTTTGTCCCGGGCCTCGCCGCTCCCGGCTCGCCCCGCGCCCGGCCGGGAGCCCGCCCCCGTGCCGGCGCGCCGCGCCCCCGCCCCCCGCGGCGCCTCCCCGCCTGCCGGCGGCGGTTGCAAGCCCCCGCCGCCCGTGTTACCAAAGAAGCAATGATCGCGGTGGACAGCCACGGATGGGAGGTATGCGGGCGTGATGGGGGAGCCGGTGGACTGGGATGCCAAGATCGCATGCGAGGGCCTGACCTTCGACGACGTGCTGGTGATCCCCGGTGCGTCAGAGGTTCTGCCGCGGGACACCGACGTCTCCACCCGTCTCACGCGGCAGCTGCGCATCCAGATCCCCCTGGTGTCGGCGGCGATGGACACCGTGACAGAGGCTCGGCTGGCCATCGCCCTGGCCCGGGAGGGCGGCATCGGGATCATTCACAAGAACATGCCCATCGAGCAGCAGGCCGCCGAGGTGGACAAGGTCAAGCGTTCCGAACACGGGGTCATCGTCGACCCCTTCTACCTTTCACCGCGACATGCCGTCCGTGATGCGCTCCGCCTGATGGAGCGCTATCACATCTCCGGCGTCCCCATCGTGGAGGAAGGCGGGCGGCTCGTCGGCATCATCACCAATCGCGACGTCCGCTTCGAGGAAGACCTGAATCGCCCCATCGCCGAGGTCATGACGAAGGAAGGGCTGGTCACGGCACCCGAGGGCACCACCCTGGCCGAGGCCAAGGAGATCATGCGGCGGCACAAGATCGAGAAGCTGCCGCTGGTGGATGCCGAGGGCCGTCTCCGCGGCCTGATCACCATCAAGGACATCGAGAAGGCGATCCGCCACCCCAACGCAGCCAAGGACGAAAAGGGGCGCCTCCTGGTGGGCGCCGCCGTGGGGGTGGGCCCGGAAGGGCTGGAGCGGGCGGAGGCCCTGGTGGCGGCCGGGGTGGACGTCCTCGTGGTGGACAGCGCCCACGGCCACTCGCGCAACGTCCTGGAAACGGTGCGCGCCCTCAAGCGACGCTTCCCCGATGTACCGCTGATTGCCGGCAACGTGGTGACGGCCGAGGGCACGCGGGCGCTGATCGAGGCCGGTGCCGACGCCGTCAAGGTGGGCGTGGGGCCCGGCTCCATCTGTACCACCCGGGTGGTGACCGGCGCCGGCTTCCCGCAGCTGAGCGCCATCCTGATCTGCAGCCGGGAGGCGGACAAGTACGACGTGCCCGTCATCGCCGACGGCGGCATCAAGTACTCGGGGGACATCGTCAAGGCCTTGGCGGCCGGGGCCAGCAGCGTCATGATCGGCAGCCTGTTCGCGGGAACCGAGGAGGCGCCCGGCGAGCTGGAGATCTACCAGGGGCGCAGCTTCAAGGTCTACCGCGGCATGGGCTCCCTGGGGGCGATGAAGGCCGGTGCCGCCGACCGCTACTTCCAGGAGGGAGAGCACAAGTTCGTCCCGGAGGGGGTCGAAGGCCGCGTACCCTACCGCGGCCCCCTGGCCGAGACCGTTTACCAGCTCGTCGGCGGCCTGAGGGCGGGGATGGGCTACGCGGGCGCCCACACCGTGGAGGAACTGCGGCGCAAGGCGCGGTTCGTCCGCATCACCCACGCTGGCCAGGTGGAAAGCCACCCCCACGACGTCATCGTCACCAAGGAGCCTCCCAACTACTGGCTCGGCCGGGCCTGACGGGCCGCGGCGGGCCACCCGAGTTCCATACCGCCGGAAAGGGTGTGGCGCGAGTTGGACCAGCGGGAGGCCATCGCCTACCTGCAAGGCTTGGGCCGGTTCGGCGTGCGCCTGGGGCTGGAGCGCATGCGCGACCTCCTGGCGGCGCTCGGGCATCCCGAGCGCCTGCTGCCGCCCGTCTATCACATCGCCGGGACGAACGGCAAGGGGTCGACGGCGTGCCTGATCGAGGCCGTGCTCCGGGCCGCGGGGTACCGCACGGCCCTCTTCACCTCCCCCCACCTGAGCCGCTACGAGGAGCGCTTTTCCTTCGACGGCCGGCCGGTGGCGCCGAGGGAACTGGCCGCAGCCGTCGAGCGGGTGCGGGAGGCGGTGGCGGACCTGGCCGCTGCCGGGAAGGAGACGCCCACGGAGTTCGAGTTCGCCACCGGCGTCTTCCTTGACATGGTCGCCCGCCGCCGGACCGGCGCGGTGATCCTGGAGGCGGGACTGGGGGGACGGTACGACGCGACCAACGCGGTGCCGCGCCCGGCCGTCTCCGTGATCACCAACGTCGCCCTGGACCACACCGACCGGCTGGGCCGAACGGTGGCCGAGATCGCCCGCGACAAGGCCGGCATCGCCCGGCCGGGGGTTCCGCTGGTCACCGGTGCGGCCGACCCTGAGGCCCTGGCGGTGCTGGAGGAGATCTGCTCCGCCACGGGTGCGCCGTTGTTGCGGGTGGCCGGGGATGGCGGGGAGGAACCGCGGAGGGACCCGCGGGTGGCCGCCCGCTATCGGGTGCGGGAGCTGGGACCGGGCGGGGCCCGCTGGGATTTCGAGTCCGTCTGGGTGTCCTGGCGGGACCTGCCCCTGGCCCTGGTCGGACGTCACCAGGTGGCCAACGCGGCCGTCGCCCTCACGGCCCTGCTGGCGGCTGGCGAAGGCGCGCCGGTGGTGGACGAGGAGGCGGTGCGCCGCGGCCTTGCGACGGCCCGGTGGCCCGGGCGGCTGGAACGGCTGGAGTGGCACGGGCGGGAGATCTGGCTCGATGGCGCCCACAACCCGGCGGGCATGGCGGCGCTGGCCCGGGCGTTGCGGGACCTGTTGCCCGGCCGTCCGGTGGCGCTGGTCTTCGGCATGCTGGACGATAAGGACGTGGAGGCCGCGGCCGCGGCGATCGCGCCCCTGGCCGCCCTGGCCGTGGTGACGGAGCCCGACTCGCCCCGGGCGGCCCCCGCCGAGAGGGGCGCGGAGGCACTGGCCGCCTGCGGCGTGCCCGTGGTCATCGAGCGCGACCCCGTGGAGGCGCTGCGGCGCGCCCTGGCCGAGGCATCCCCCGGCCTGCCGCTGGTGGCGGCGGGCAGCCTCTACCTCGTGGGAGCGTTGCGGGCCTGGCTGTGCCAGGAGTCTTGACCCCTTGCCGGGGCGGGCAGCGCTGGGGACCGTTGTTGCCAAGAAGGAGGAGGGGAGGCCGGTGCGGGAGACGGTGATCGTCGGTGCCGCGCGCACGCCCTTCGGGAAGCTGGGCGGGGCCCTGAAGGACGTGCCGGCGGTGGAGCTGGGAGCGGTCGCCATCCGGGCGGCGCTCGAGCGTGCCGGCATCCGGGGCGACCAGGTGGACTACGTGCTGATGGGGATGGTGGTCCAGGCCGGTGCGGGCCAGATCCCGTCGCGGCAGGCGGCCGCCAGGGCCGGCATTCCCATGACCGTTCCCTCGGACACCATCAACAAGGTCTGCGCTTCCAGCCTGCGGGCGGTCAACCTGGCCGATGCCCTGATCCGGGCCGGGGACGCCGACGTCGTCGTCGCCGGTGGCATGGAGAGCATGAGCCAGGCCCCCTACCTGGCCCGCCACGCTCGCTTCGGCCGCCGGTTGGGGCATGCGGAGCTGGAGGACGCCCTGCTGACCGACGGCCTCTTGTGTGCCTTCGGCGGCTGCCACATGGGCGTCTACGGCAGCCGGGTGGCCAAGGAATACGGGGTCACGCGGGAGGAACAAGACCGCTGGGCCCTGCGCAGTCACCAGCGGGCCATCGCCGCCATCGACAGCGGCAAGTTGGCGGAGGAGATCGTTCCTGTCGAGGTGCCCCGGGGCAAGGGCGGCACGGTGCGCGTCGAGGTGGACGAGTCGCCCCGCCGCGACACCAGCTACGAGAAGCTGGCGGCGCTGCCGCCGGTGTTCGAGCCCGACGGCACGGTCACGGCGGGCAATGCCCCGGGCATCAACGACGGCGCCGCGGCCCTGGTGCTCATGGCCCGGGAGAAGGCCGAGGCCCTGGGCATCCGGCCGCTGGCCACCATCGTCAGCCAGGGCCAGGCCTCCTGGGACCCGCCCTACCTCCACACCGTGCCCTACTACGCAGCGAAGAAGGCCCTGGAGAAGCGGGGCATGACGTGGTCGGACATCGACCTCTTCGAGGTGAACGAGGCCTTTGCCGCCGTCGCTCTGACCAGCATGAAGCTGGGCGACTGGGATCCCGAGAAGGTCAATGTCAACGGCGGCGCGGTCGCCCTGGGTCACCCCATCGGCGCCAGCGGGGCGCGGATCCTCATGACGTTGGCCTTCGAGCTGCGCCGCCGGGGCGGCGGCTATGGCGTGGCCACCATCTGCTCCGGCGGCGGTCAGGGGGAGGCGACGCTGATCCGCGTCGACGCCTGACGCCCCTTCCCGCCGGTGGGGGAGCCGGTCGGGCAGGTGCCGGCCGGCAGTGGCGCGGGTACCCGAGACTGCTCGGTTCTTCAGGGTCAGGGGGTGACGGCTTCGTGGACCGGGACGAACGCGGCGCCGGCCGGGCGGCCGCCGGGGGCGGAGCGGCCCGGCCGGAGAGGGGAACCGGGCCCCGGCCGCCGGCCTTCCGCCGCCCGTTCCCGGCGGGCGAGCTGCCCACCGTGGAGGAGGCCCGACGGCGCATCCTGGCGGCCGTGGGGCACCCGCCCGTGGAGGCGGAGGAGGTCGCCCTGGACGAGGCCCTGGGCCGCGTGCTGGTGAAGCCCGTCTACGCCGGCGACGATGTCCCCGGCTTCCACCGCTCTACGGTGGACGGCTACGCCGTGCGCAGCGACGACCTCCGGGGCGCGGGGCCCGGGCGGCCGGTACGCCTGCGCCTGGTAGGCGAGGGGGGGACCGGCCGGCCGGCCACCGCCCGCGTGGGTCCCGGGAGGGGGGTGGCCGGGCCGCAGGGGGGGAGGCTGCCCCGGGCGCCCGA
>QGUQ01000164.1 GCA_003242195.1 Bacillota bacterium
TTTCCTCTTTTTATCTCTTCGCCACCTTCCTATTTTTATAAGAGACACCCGCGGCCCTGGGCCGCGTGCTGACGGCGACGGCCCTGCTCGCCGCGCAGTTGAAGGACGGCGCCAGCGTCACCGTGCGGGTCACCGGCAGCGGCCCGCTGGGGGCCATCGTGGCGACGGGGGAGCCGAACGGGGACGTGCGCGGCTACGTGCGGAACCCCCACGTGGACCTGCCCCTGCGGGCCGACGGCAAGCTGGACGTGGGCGGCGCCGTGGGGCTGCCCGGGTTCCTGCACGTGACCCGCGACCTCGGGCTGGGCCATCCCTACACGGGCAGCGTGCCGTTGGTGAGCGGGGAGATCGGCGACGACCTGACCGCCTTTCTGGCCCGCTCGGACCAGACGCCGGCGGTCGTCGCCCTGGGCGTCCTGGTGGGGCCCGGCGGGGGGGTCCGGGCGGCCGGCGGGTTCGTCCTGCAACTCTTGCCCGGCTACGAGGAGCGCTGGGCCGAGCGGTTGGAGGCCAATATCCAGCACCTGGGCGGGATCAGCCGCCGCATCGAGGCCGGGATGACGCCGGAGGAGATGGTGTGGCAGGGCCTCGCGGGCTTCTCGCCCCATATCCTGGACCGCCAGCCCGTCCGTTTCCGCTGTCAGTGCACCCGGGAGCGGGTGGAACGGGCGCTGGTCAGCCTGGGCCCCGGCGAGCTGGCGGCCATGCTCCGGGAGGACGGCGGCGCGGAGGTGCGCTGCCAGTTCTGTGGGCGCACCTACCGCCTGGACGGTGCCGACCTGGCCCGGCTCCATCAGGAGTCGCTGGGCGGGCGGCAAGAGGCCTGAGGGCCCCGCCGCGTCCCGGGCGAGCGCCGTGCCCCGTCATGAGGGGAAGCCGGAGCCGGCGACGCCGCGAGCGCGCACAAGAAAGGCCTGCCGGAGGCAGGCGCTGGACGGCGGTACCCGGTCGGTGCGGCCTTTACCGCCTCAGAGGGCGCGTACGACCCGTCCCGACTTCAGGCACGTGGTACAGACCCGAATGCGTCGCACACCGCGGTCGGTGACAGCGCGCACCCGCTGCAGGTTCGGAGACCAGATGCGCCGCGACTTGCGGTTGGAGTGGCTAACCTGGTTGCCATGGGCGATGCCCTTGCCGCAGATCTCACAGCGGCGCGCCATCGCTGGCACCTCCTCCGGGGCCGCCGGGGGCGGCAGCCCGAGAATCACGCGGCCCATTCTACCACAGGCAGGGATAGGCGGCAAGGCGCAGGACACGCAGCCCCCGGAGCCGAAGAACCGATGGCAGGGAGGGCGGCGGTTCCCGTCGGGGGCGATACGGGGGTCGGGCGCGTGGTCGAGTATCGTACGCCTTACGGGCGCATCGCCCTGGCCGACGAGGTGGTGGCCACCATCGCCGGTACCGCGGCCGTCCAGTGTCCCGGTGTGGCGGGGATGGTGCCCCGTGGCCTGCGGGAGGGACTGGCGGGCCTGCTGGGCGGCGAGCACCACGGGCGCGGCGTCGAGGTGGCGACCAGCGATAGCACCGTGGTGGTCACCGTACGCATCGCGGTTGTCTACGGCGTCGCCATCGCCGAGGTGGCCCGCGACGTCATGGGCCGGGTGCGTGAGGCCGTGGCACGGGCCATCGGCGACGACAACGTCCGGGTCAACGTCTACGTGGCCGGCGTGCGCCTGGACGACCACATCCCCTGAGCGGATACCTGTGCGGCTCCCATGGAGTTCGGGTTCCCCATGACGGAAGAACGCGCCGAGACGACGGCGATGGCCCTGGCGGTGCTGATGGACGCCTTGCGGGCGGAACGGGCGGCCGGATGCGCCAACCGCACCGCCGACGGCCCCTTCGACCGCTTCATCCGCGACCGGATCGAGCGCCTGGCCCGCTCCCTGCCCCCGGACGGGCGCGAGCCCCTGCGCCTGGCCTACCGGCTGTTCCGCGATTACGCCGGGCTGGCGCCCGGGGAACGGGCCCGGCGCGTCGCCGCCGCCCTGGCGGTGCTGGAGCGCTGGGGGGCGCGGCTCCGGGGAGAGCGCGGGGCTTCCGGCTCGGGCGCCGGCGAAAGCCATCCGGCCCATCCGATTTCGGCCCGCGGCCCTGGCAGCGATGCCCCGGGCGACCTGGCACCGGATACCCCCCTCTCGCGCCTGCCCGGGGTCGGCCGCCGCACCGCCCAGCGGCTGGCCCGGCTGGGGCTGACCACCGCCGGCGACCTCCTCTGGCACCTGCCCCGCCGGTATGAGGACCGCTCCCGCTGGAAGCGCATCGCCGGCCTGCTGGCCGGCGAGACGGCGACGGTGGAGGCGGAGGTGGTGGAGGCCGAGGAGGTGCGGACCCGCAGCGGCCGGGCCTTGGTGCGGGCCACCGTCACCGACGGGACCGGGCGGCTGGAAGTGGTCTTCTTCAACCAGCCCTTCCGCCTGCAGCAGTTGCGGCCCGGCCGCCGCCTCCTCTTCAGCGGCCGCGTGGAGGAGGGCTACCGCGGCCTGCGGATGGACCACCCCGAGGTGGAGTTCCTCGAAGGCGATGACGACGTGCCCGTGCACACCGCTCGCATCGTCCCGGTGTACCCCGCCACGGAGGGCATGGGCCAGCGGTTCCTGCGGGGGCTGGCGTGGCGCGTCGTGGGGCCGCTGGCCGAGCGCGTGCCCGAGATCCTGCCGTCCGCCCTGCGGCGGGCCTTGGATCTGCCCGACCGGGCCACCGCCTTGCGCGACATCCACTTCCCGCCGGATGAGGAGCGGCTAGAGGCCGCCCGCCGCCGCCTCGCCTTCGAGGAATGGTTCGTCATGCAGATCGCCCTCGCCCGGGCCCGCGGCCAGAAGCGGCAGCTGCCCGGGCGCGCCCACCGCCCCGACGGGCCCCGGCTGGCGCGGTTCATGGCGTCGCTACCCTTCGAGCTGACCCCCGCCCAGCTACGGGTGATCGACGAGATCCGCCGGGACATGGAGTCGCCGCGGCCCATGCAGCGCCTGGTGCAGGGTGATGTGGGATCGGGCAAGACCGTCGTCGCCGCGTGGGCCCTGGTCAAGGCGGCCGAGAGCGGCGCCCAGGGCGCGCTGATGGCGCCGACGGAGATCCTGGCGGAGCAGCACGCCCGCCGCCTGCGGGAGCTGCTCCGGCCGGCGGGCGTGGAGGTGGCCCTGCTCACCGGGAGCCAGCCGGCCGCCGAGCGGGAAAGCGTCCTGGCGGGCCTCGCCAGCGGCGCCATTCCGGTGGTGGTGGGCACCCACGCCCTGATCCAGGAACAGGTACGGTTCGCCGACCTGGGGCTGGTGATCATCGACGAGCAGCACCGCTTTGGCGTCCGGCAGCGGGCGCTGCTGCAGGACAAGGGCCGGGTGCCCGACCTGCTGGTGATGACGGCGACGCCGATCCCGCGCAGCCTTGCCCTGACCCTCTACGGCGACCTGGATCTCTCCGTCATCGACCAGCTCCCGCCGGGACGCAAGCCCGTGCGTACGGTCTGGTTGAGGGAGCGACAGCGCCGGCGGGCCTACGACCTGCTGGCCGCCCGTGTCTCCGCCGGCGAGCAGGGCTACGTGGTGTGCCCCCTGGTGGACGGGGCCGTGGAGGAAAACGGCAGCGGCGAGGAGGCTGCCAAGGCGGTCAAACCGTGGGCGGAGTACATCGCCCGGCGATATCCGCGGCTGCGGGTGGGCATCCTGCACGGACGGCTGCCCGGGGCGGAGAAGGAGCGGGTCATGTCCCTCTTCGAGCAGGGGCGCCTCGACGTGCTGGTGGCCACGACGGTGGTGGAGGTGGGGGTGGACGTCCCCAACGCCACCGTCATGATCATCGAGGGCGCCGACCGCTTTGGCCTGGCTCAGCTGCACCAGTTGCGGGGCCGGGTGGGGCGGGGCGCCAAGGAAGCCCTGTGCGTCCTCGTCGCCGATGCCCGCAGCGAGGAGGGGCGGCACCGCCTCGAGGCCATGTGCCGGACCCAGAGCGGCTTCGAGATCGCCGAGATCGACCTCCGTCTGCGCGGGCCCGGCGACTTCTTCGGCACGCGCCAGCACGGCCTGCCGGCCTTGCGTGTCGCCGACCCGGTGCGGGACGCCGGCCTGTTGCGTCAGGCCCGGGAGGCTGCCCGCGCCCTGCTGCAGCGGGACCCGGACCTGCGCTTGCCGGAGCATGCCGCACTGCGCCAGGAGGTCCTCAGCCGCTACGGGGCATACCTGGCCGAGGCCCGGGCCCTGTGGAGCTGAGGCGGGCAACGAGGGCACCCGCCAGGGCGACCGCGGCCATGGCGCCGTACATGGCGGGGAAGGAGTGGGCATCGAGGATGCGGCCCAGGGCGGTGACCCCCAGGCCGACGCCCAGGTCGATGGAGGTAGCGAGCCAGCCCGCCGCCGCTCCTCGCCGCTCGGCCGGGGCCCGGGCTACCACCCGGGCCACCAGGGTGGTGTGGACGGCGCCGTAGCCCGCGGCGAGGATGACGGCCACGGCGTAGGCTCGGGCCGGCGTCCCGGCCGCCATCATGAGGGCCGACCCGGCAGCCATGACGGCGAAGGCGGCCGGCAGGAGCCGTTCGTCCCACCCGCGGTCCACCAGCAGGCCGGCACCGTAGCGGGCCAGCATGGCGACCACCGCGAACTCTCCCAGCCATACCCCCGCTTGGTAGCCCGTCGCCCGGGCGTGCAGGACCGTCAGGTTGAGCACGGCCCCAAAGACGGTGCCGGTGACGAAGCCCATGGCCACCACGGCGGCGAGATGCAGCTCCCGCCGCGATTCCGGGTCCGCACGGCCCGGGCCGTGTCCGGCGCCCTGCCCTACTTCGGGAACGGCCGGGCGGGCAGGACTGACCGCGCCTTCGTGCCCCGTGCCGCCCGTCCCGCCGGCCGGTTCCTCCCCGCGGGCGCGGGGCAGGGCCAG
>QGUQ01000165.1 GCA_003242195.1 Bacillota bacterium
GTGTACGGCTCCCTGATCACCGAAGGCGAGCCCGTGGTGGTGCTCCCGCCCGATGAGGCGGGCCAACCGCAGTACATCGGCCACACCTTTCGGCTTGAGGCATGGAGGGACGAGCCATGAAGGTGCGCTGGGTGGGGTCGGACCGCCGCTTCCCGTCCCTGCGCCGGGTCGTCCGGGCAGGCGACATCGTCGAGCTGCCCGACGAGCAGGCCCAGGCCCTGATCGCGGCCGGCTACGCCGAGCCCGTGCCCAAGGACGCGGAGAAGAAGAGGGGTGACGGCTGATGCCGCGCTATCCCCGGACGGGGTACATCGGTGTGGGGAAGCAGACGGACAAGGGCACGGCCACCGGGCCGACTCACTTTGTTCCCTATACCGACGCCACGAACATGAGCCCGGAGCAGGAGATCGAGCGGGTGCGGTTCGGGGCCGGCGCCGGCGCCGAGTTCCCTGCCTTCGCCTACAAGTCCCAGTTCCGGCCCGACGGCGAGTTCGCCACGTTCGCCCGGCCGGACATCACGGCGCTGCTGTTTGCCTTGCTCCTGGGCTCCGACACGGTGTCGGGGAGCGGGCCCTACACCCACACCATCAAGCCCAGCGCCCCGGGCGACCTGCCCTGGTGCTCCATCGAGGAAAGCATCGCCGGCGTGGTCCGGCGCCGCATCCAGGACTGCCGCATCCAGCAGATCACGGTGCGGGGCGAGGCGGGCCAGCCCATCGTGCTGGAAGTCGCCTACCTCGGCATCACCGAAGCCGAGGTCACCGCCTCCACGGAGAGCTACGAGACCGACGACCCCTTCATGTTCTGGCAGGGGACGTACACGCTTGACGGCGCGGACATCAGCGGCGTGATTACGCAGTTCGAGCTGACCGTCCAGAACATCTTCGACGACGGCGACCAGGCGGCCGACATCGTGCGGGCCGACATCCCGCTCATCCACCGGGACCTGGAGGGCACCGTGACGGTCAAGTTTGAGGACGCCAGCTGGTTCAAGCGGGCGTACTACGGCGGGCCGTCGGGCACGGCGCCCTCCCCGGAGGTCTACAAGGGCGGCATCCACATCAGCCAGACCTACGGCAGCGGCGCCGGCCTGCGCAGCCTGGACATCGACATCCCGTCGGTGGGGCTGATCAGCAGCGTTGTCGAGCTGGACCCCTCGTCCACCGACAGCCAGGAGTACCAGATCAGCTTCGGCGGGCTGAAGGGCGCGGACGACTTCATCACCGTGACGGTGACCAACGGCAAGCCGACGGCCTACTAAACGGGGTGACAGGATGGACCTCCTGGACCTGGACGCCCTGCTGCCTGAGCCCGTGAGGGTTCGTTACCGCGGGCGTGAGTACGAGGTGCGGCGCGACATCTCCACGCAGCGCGCCATCGACCTGACCAAACTGCTGGTCCGCATCGAACTGGCCAGCCGCAGCCTGGAAAACCCCGACGACGCGGACGAGATGCTGAAGCAGCTGGAGCGCCTTCCGCGCGAGGCCGCGGCGCTGATGACCGACGACCCCGCCGAGCAAGAGCGGCTGGCCGCGGACATGCCGCTGGACGTGGCCAAGACCATCGTCGGCCTCGTGCTTGAGGCGCAGCGCGGGGGGAACGGCGCGGCGAGCCCTCCCAAGGCGGCGAAGGGGAAGGGGAAGAAGTAAGCCTGTTCCGCCTCTTCGCCGCGATGGCCCGATGGTACGGGTTCGGGCACCGCGACATGATGGAGATGCCATGGCTGACCTTCCTGGCCTACGCCGACGCCATGGTGCAGCAGATTGAAACCGAGAGGGCGGCTGCCTACGTGGGCGGCCGCCCTGAACTATTGGCCGAGTACCAGCAGCACATCGACGAGTGGCGGCGCAGGCAGCCGCCTCCGGGGTGATGGCCGATGGCCACCGCGCGGGCCGAGCTGGAGATCATCGGCGATTCCAGGGGAGTCGAGCGGGCGGCGGGGCGGGCCCGGAGCGCCCTCCGGTCGCTGGGGGAGTCGGTGCGGTCCCTGACCCGCACGGCTCTGAGTTTCGCCGGCGGCTTCGCCATCTTCGAGGGCGCCAGCCGGGCCATGGGCTTCGTGCGGGAAGCCGCCATCGGCATGAACGCCGACCTGGAGCAGGCCCGCATTGGGTTTACGACCATGCTGGGCTCTGCCCGGAAGGCCGACAAGTTCCTGCGGCAGATGGCGGACTTCGCGGCTGAAACCCCGTTCGACTTCCCCGAGCTGCTTGAGGCCACGCGCAAGATGTTGGCCTTCGGCTTTGCGGCTGAGGACGTTCTGCCGATGTTGCAGGCCGTCGGCGATGCGGCAGCGGGCCTCGGGCTTGGTGCTGAGGGTATCGACCGCATCACCCGTGCCCTGGGGCAGATGAGGGCGAAGGCCAAGGTCAGCGCCGAGGAAATGCTCCAGCTGACCGAGGCCGGCATTCCCGCGTGGGAGATCTTGGCCGAGGGCATCGGGACCAGCACCGCCGAGCTGCAGAAGATGGTCTCTAAGGGCCTCGTCCCCGCGGACAAGGCCATCCGCATCCTCGTTGAGGGGATGGAGAAGCGCTTCCCCCGCATGATGCAAGCGCAGGCCGAGTCGTGGCGGGGCATGGTCGACACCATCCTGGATAACACGCGCCTGCTGATCGCCAAGGCCTTCGAGCCGATGTTCGTGCGGCTGAAAGAGAACTTCCTGCGCCCGCTCCGCGACACCCTGGAAGAGGCCCGGGCGGCGGTGGAGGAAAGCGGCCTGCGCGGGTTGCTGCTGGCGCTGATCCCGGACCGCCTGGTGTTCCGCCTCCAGCTACTGAAGCGTGAGATGCAGCCCCTCATCGACCTCATCGGCGAGATGACGGGCTGGTGGCGCGCGTCCTACCAGGAGGGCGGCCGGGCGTCGGCGTCCCTTGAGCTGTACCGGCGGCAGCTTGAGCGGGCGGGTGTATCCCAGCGAGAAATCAACCGCCTGATCCGCCTGCATGGGGAAGAGCTTGCAGCCCTGCCGACGGTGGAAACGGCCCGCAACCAAGAGGAACTGCGCCAGGCCGTTCGGCGCCTGAACCTGTCGTTCGAGGACCAGGTGCGCATCGTGCGGGTGCTCGGGCCCGAGATCGAGCGCAACGTGCGTGCGCCCAACATCTTCGACCAAATCGCCCAAAACATCCGCGAGGGCGACTGGCGCGGGCTGGGCCGGAACATCGGCGATATGGTGATTTCGGCCATCCGGTCGCTCTCCGAGCGAGGCAGGGAGTTCGGGCAGGCGGTTATCGACCTTGTAAATAGCATCGACTGGTACAGGCTCGGGCAAGAGACGTTGCCCGCCATTGGGCAGTTTCTATCGGGCGTCTGGGATGCGCTGAAGACCTATTGGAACACGCAACTCAAGCCCTCACTCACTCAGTGGTTCAAGCGCAACTTCAAGGAACTCCTGATCAGCGCCCTGGTCGGCGGCATCCTGCTCGTGGCGACTGGAGGCACAGGCGGCCCGTTAGGCATGGCCATCCGCGGGCTGGGTGGTCGCCTGATCGGCCTGATCACGCGCATCCCCCTCGTCGGGCCTGTGTTCAGGTGGTTGTGGAGCGGGCTGGGCGGGGCCTTCCGGTGGCTGGGCGGGGTGCTCGGTCCCATCGTGCAGCCCGTCGTGAGCCGCTTCCGCCAGCTCGGCGGCCAGTTCGTTGCCGGCCTGCGGCGGGGTTGGTCCGAGAACGCGCCCACGCTGTTCCCCACGATTCGGCAAATCCTCACCAACATCGTGAGCGGCATCCGCAACCGATGGAACGAGTTTTGGAGCGCAGGCGGGCGCCTGGCTGACGGGCTCGGCTTCGGCATCGGGAGCCGGTTGGGGGCGCTGCGGACCCGCGTTGTGAACCTGATTAACCGGGCCATCGACAGCCCCATTGGCCAGCTCATCCAGCGCATGTGGACGAGGGGGACGCAGATTGTCAGCGGCCTCCTGAACGGCATCTGGAGCCGGATCCGGCAGGCGTACTTCACCGTGAGGGACTGGATCCAGCGGTACATCGTCGAGCCCATCCGGCGGGCGCTCCGGTTTGGTTCGCCGTCGCGGCTCATGATGCAGTACGGCCGCTGGATGGTCGAGGGGCTTGCCATCGGCATCAACCGCAACCTGGACGTGGCGGCCCGGGCGTCCAACCGGCTGGCGGCCGTCGCGGCCATGCCGGCCCTGCCGCGGGTGCCTGGGGTGCCCGCGGCGGGCCTCGCCATGACGCGGGAGCGGGTCATCGAGCGCTACGTCCTGACCGACGCCGTGGTGATGATCGACGGCGCGGTGGCCGGTCGGATGCTGACCCCGCATATCAACGTGAACCTGGCGGGGCGGCAGGTCTTTGACCAGCGCGCCCGGGGCATGGGCGTGGTGGTGACGGCATGAGCGGGTTCCGTTACAACGGCGTGCACTCCAGCACCTATGGGATGAACGTCCTGGCGGTGCGCCGGGGCATCCTGCCGCCCATCACGGCCCAGCTGCTGGAAGTGCCGGGGCGGCCGGGCGGCTACTACCAGGGCCGCCAGCTCGGCACCCGCACCATCGCCGTGGACGTGCAGCTGGTGGCGAGAGACTACGCGGACCTGCGCTCGAAGGTGCGCAGCATCGCCGCCTGGCTGCAGCCCGGCACCGAGCCCAGGGACCTGGTGTTCGACGACGAGCCGGGGCTGACGTGGCGGGCCGTCCTATCCGGCAGCACTGACCTCGACGAGATCGTCGCCGTGGGCAAGGGCACGCTGCAGTTCCTCTGCCCCGACCCTGTGGCCCTGGGGGACGAACACGTCCTTTCGCTCGGGGCCGGGGGGGAGGCGGTCCTTTATACAATATGGAGCGTGCGGAGGGATACACTGTGTAGAAATAGGGAGTGGTGGG
>QGUQ01000166.1 GCA_003242195.1 Bacillota bacterium
GTGCATGGCGTGGGCACGGCCGGCCGCGATGCGCGCCTCCGGCAACACGCTCAGCCAGCGGCCGAGTCGGGCCGCTGACGCCAGCGTTTCCGCGTCCACCCCGCGGGCGGCCAGTTCCTCCTGGAAGTCCGCGGCCAGGATCGCAGTCCCCTCCAGGCCCGCCCACTTGGTGAGCACGAGGTCGTCGCCCGGCCGGGCACCGCCGCTGCTGGCCAGCCGTCCCCGGGGCGCGCGGCCGAGGGCGGTGGCCATCACCAACGCTTGGGAGAGTCCCGGCGTGACCTCGGTGTGCCCGCCGATGATCTGGCAGCCCGTTTCCCGGGCTGCTTCCTCGGCGCCGGCCATGATCTCCTCCAGGTCGGCAGCCGTGGCTCCCTCGGGCAGGAGGATGGTGAGCAGGATACCGACGGGCTCGGCGCCGGTGGCGGCGATGTCGTTGCAGTTGACGTGCACCGCCAGCCATCCGGCGTGGCGGCCGGCGCCGGTGATGGGATCGCTGGCGGCCACGCACAGGTCGCCGCCCAGATCCAAGGCGGCGGCGTCCTCGCCGACGGCGGCACCCAGCAGGACCTCCGGGCGCCTGGTCCCGGTACGGTGCAACACGAGGCGTTCCAGGAGTTCCGGCGGTAGCTTGCCGGTCTCGAAGCGGCGCACCCCGTCTCCCCTCCCGTCCTGCGGCCCCCGGGCGGTTCGGGTGGCCGGCCACGCCGGGTGCCGCGGCCCGGCATCCGGCGGCGCGGCCACGCGGCGACCCTCACTCACCGCGCTGGGCCAGGGTGGCCACGGCCGACACGCGATCGCCGGGCTCAAGGCGCATGATGGTCACGCCCTGGGCGGCACGGCCCTGGACGGAGACCTGTTCCACCGGCACCCGCAGGACAATGCCGCCCTGGGAGACGAGCATGACTTCCTCGCCCGCCCGCACCACCTCGAAGTCGGCCACGGGGCCGTTGCGCGGCGTGATGGTGATGGCCCGGATCCCCTTGCCACCGCGGCCCTGGGAGCGAAACTCCTTCAGCGGGGTCCGCTTGCCGAAGCCGCGCTCGGTGACCACCAGCAGGTCGGCCGCGTCGTCGACGACCTCCATCCCCACCACCTGGTCGCCGGGTTCCAACCGGATACCCATGACGCCGCGGGCCGCCCTGCCCATGCTTCGCACTTCGCTGACGGGAAACCGGATGGCCTGGCCCCCGCGCGTGACCAGCAGCAGGTCGTGACGGCCGTCGGTCAGCTGGACGCCCACCAGCTCGTCATGCTCGTCCAGCGTCAGGGCGATGAGGCCGCCGCGCCGGATGTGGGTGAACTCCACCAGGCTGGTGCGCTTGACCACCCCGTTGCGGGTGGCCATCACCAGGTCGTGCGCGTCGTCGAACTCGCGCACGGGGATGACGGCGGTGACCTGTTCGTCCCGCTCGATCTCGATCAGGTTGACCACCGCCGTTCCGCGGGCGGTGCGGCTGGCCTCCGGCACCTCGTGCACGCGCCGGTGATAGACCTTGCCCCGGTTGGTGAAGAACAGCAAGTGCTCGTGGGTGGTGGCGATGAACAGCTGGGAGACGAAATCCTCCTCCCGGGTCTGGATGCCGGTCACGCCCCGCCCGCCGCGGCGCTGACTGCGGTACGTGTCCACGGGCAGGCGCTTGATGTACCCACGATGGGTCAGGGTGATGACCACGTCTTCCTCGGCGATCAGGTCTTCCACCTCGAAATCGGCGGCGCCGGCGACGATCTTCGTCCGGCGGGCGTCCCCGTAGCGCTCGCGGATCTCCAGGAGTTCCCGCTTGATGATGTCCAGCACCATCCTCTCCGAACCCAGGACGGCGCGCAGGTACTCGATCTCCTTGAGGAGCTCCTGGTACTCCTCCTCGACCTTCTCCCGCTCGAGGCCGGTCAGCCGCTGCAGGCGCATGTCCAGGATCGCCTGGGCCTGCTTCTCCGTGAGGTTGAAACCTTCCATGAGGCCCGTGCGGGCTTCGTCCACCGTGCGCGACTGCCGGATGAGGGTGATCACCGCGTCGATGTGATCCAGGGCGATACGCAGACCCTCGAGGATGTGGGCCCGCGCCTCGGCCTTCTCCAGGTCGTGACGGGTGCGGCGGACGATGACCGTCTTCTGGTGCTGCAGGTAGTGCCAGAGCAACTGGCGCAGGGTCAGCACCCGCGGCTGGCCGTCCACCAGGGCCAGCAGGATGATGCCGTAGCTGACCTGCATCGGGGTGAACTTGTAGAGCTGGTTCAGGATCACGTTGGGGTTGGCGCCCCGGGCCAGCTCGATGACGACGCGGAGCCCCGAGCGGTCCGTCTCGTCGCGGAGGTCGGTGATCCCTTCGATCTTCCGCTCCTGCACCAGCTCGGCGATCTTCTCGATGATCTTCGCCTTGGTGACCTCGTAGGGGATCTCGGTGACGACGATCCTAGCCTTGCCGCTGGCGGAGGTCTCGATCTGGGCGTGGGCCCGGATGGTGATGATGCCCCGCCCGGTCGTGTAAGCCTGGCGGATGCCCTCGCGCCCGACGATGATCCCGCCCGTGGGGAAGTCCGGCCCCTTGATGATCTTCATCAAGTCGCGGTCGCTGATGTCGGGGTTGTCGATCAGGGCGACGACGCCGTCGATGGCCTCCCGCAGGTTGTGGGGCGGAATATTGGTGGCCATGCCAACGGCGATGCCCGCGGCGCCGTTCACCACCAGGTTGGGGAACCGGGCGGGCAGGACCTCCGGTTCCCGTTCGGTCTCGTCGAAGTTGGGGACGAAATCGACGGTGTCCCGGTCCAGGTCGCGCATCAGCTCCATGGCCAGCGGGCTGAGGCGCGCCTCGGTGTACCGCATGGCGGCGGGCGGGTCGCCATCGATGGAACCGAAGTTGCCGTGCCCCTCGATCAGGGGATAGCGCATGGAGAAGTCCTGGGCCATGCGCACCAGGGCGTCATAGACGGCCGCGTCGCCGTGGGGATGGTACTTTCCCAGCACGTCACCGACGGTGCGGGCGGACTTCTTGAAAGGCTTGTCCGGCGTGTTACCCCCCTCGCGCATGGCGTAGAGGATGCGCCGGTGCACCGGCTTCAGCCCGTCCCGCACGTCGGGCAGGGCACGGTTCACGATTACGCTCATGGCGTAATCGATGTAGGACTGTTTCATCTCCTCCTCGATGTCGATCGGGAGGATCTTGCCGTGGGTGTACTCCGCCATGGCCTCGCTCCTCGAAACGGAAAGGACTGCCTGGGTTCAGAAGTTCCTTGGCTCCGGCGATCCGCCCGCCCGGATGGCCCGCGGGCGCGCCGGCCCGCCGGCGAGGTCAGCCGACGGTGTCCAGGAAGCGCACCTTGCGCGCGTGCTGCTCGATGAACTCGCGCCGCGGCTCGACCCTCGTGCCCATCAGGATGGAGAAGATCTGGTCGGCCGCCATCGCGTCCTCCAGGGTGACCTGGAGCAGCGTGCGGGTCTCCGGGTTCATCGTCGTCTCCCAGAGCTGTTCGGCGTTCATCTCGCCCAGGCCCTTGAACCGCTGGGCGGGGAGGCGCTTGCCGATCTGCCGGAAGAAGGCCTCCAGCTGGTCGTCATCGTAGAAGTAGTGCTCCTGCTTGCCTTCCCGCACCAGGTAGAGGGGCGGCTGGGCGATGTAAACGTATCCCGCCTCGATCAACGGGCGCATGTACCTGAAGAAGAAGGTGAGGAGCAGCGTCCGGATGTGGGCACCGTCCACGTCGGCATCGGTCATCAGGATGATCTTGTGGTACCGTGCCTTGTGGATGTCGAACTCTGCGCCGATGCCGGTGCCGATGGCCGTGATCAGGGCGCGGATCTCGTCGTGGGCGAGGATCTTGTCCAGCCTCGCCTTCTCCACGTTGAGGATCTTGCCGCGCAGCGGCAGGACCGCCTGGAAGCGGCGGTCACGGCCCTGCTTGGCCGAGCCGCCCGCGGAGTCGCCCTCGACGATGAACAGCTCGGCCATCGCCGGGTCCCGGACCGTGCAGTCGGTCAGCTTACCCGGCAAGGACGTCACCTCAAGGGCCGACTTCCGCCTCGTGAGCTCCCGGGCCTTGCGGGCCGCCTCCCGGGCCCGCATGGCGGTGATGGCCTTGTCCACCACGCGGCGGGCCACCGTCGGGTTCTCCTCGAAATAGGTGGCCAGCGCCTCGCCGGTGATGGAGTCGACGATTCCCCGCACTTCGGAGTTGCCCAGCTTCGTCTTGGTCTGTCCCTCGAACTGGGGCTCGGGTAGCTTGACACTGAGCACCGCGGTCAAGCCCTCGCGGATGTCGTCGCCGGTCAGGTTTTCCTCGCCGTTCTTCAGCAGGCCCGCCTTACGGGCGTAGTCGTTGACGACCCGCGTGAGGGCCATCTTGAAGCCGGCCTCGTGGGTACCGCCCTCGTGGGTGTGAATGGTGTTGGCGAAGGAGTACAGGGTCTCGACGTACGAGGTGGTCCACTGCAGGGCCATCTCCACCTCGACGCCGTCCCGCTCAGCCCGGTAGCTGATAGGCTCGGGGTGAAGGGGCTCCTTCGTCCGGTTGAGGAGGGCGACGAAGGACTTGAGGCCGCCCATGAATTGGAACACGTTGCGCTCCCCGGTTCGCTCGTCCCGCAACTCGATGTACAACCCGCTGTTGAGGAGCGCTATTTCCCGAAGGCGCCCCACCACCACCTCATACTTGAAATCCGTTTCCTCGAAGATCTGCGGGTCGGGCTTGAAGCGGACAAAGGTTCCCGTGTCGGCGGGGGCCACCTCACCCACCACCGCCAGTTCCGTCACCGGCCGGCCCCGGTGGTAACGCTGGCGGGGGGTCTTCCCGTCCCGCCGCCCCTCCACCTC
>QGUQ01000167.1 GCA_003242195.1 Bacillota bacterium
CCTCCCCCCCCCCGCCCCGGGGGTTCGTGCCCCCCCCCCCCCCCCCCCCGGCCGCCCCCCCCGCGCCCCCCCCCCGGGCGGGGCGGGACCGCCCCGGCCGGCCCGCCCGGCGCGCCCGGCCCGCCCCGCCCGCCACCGAACGGTGCCTCTCCAGCAGGGCACCGAGGAACTGGTAGACCAGCCAGAGGACGGTGACGTCATCCACCCAGGAGAAGGGCGGAAGGCCCGGCAGCAGATCCAGCGGCCAGATCAGGTACAGGAGGGCGAACACCGCCGCCCACCTGGCGACGGGGCCGGCCGCCGGGTCCCGCAGGAAGCGTAGGATGTCCATCAGCTGGCGCCACGACCACGGGCGCATGGCGATCCCCCCTCATGGCCTAGCGGGGCGCACGGTGCTACCCCTTACCGGGCGTGGTCCACCGCCGGGTGGCGTGACCCACGGCCGGGTGGCGCTGCCCCGGGCCGAGCGACGCCGTGGGGACTTGGAGGCGCCGCCCGGGACCCGTTCCCTGGGCCCGCGGCGCCGCCCAGCCCTAAAGGCGGCCCGACCGAGCGATGGCCCAGAGCAAGGCGGACGTAGCCACGGCGAGGACGGCGACGCCGATCTCGATGAAAGGAAACCGGAGGACCGGCTCGCTACGTCCCAACAGGGCACCGGCCACCACCAGGGCGGCCATCATGATGGTGAAGGACAGCAACAGAACGCTGAAGGCCAGGCGGTTGACCAGGCGGCTCAGCCCCTGATGCAATTCGTCCCGCTCGACCACTTCCACCTTGAACAGCGGCCGCCCCGCCCGTGCCTCCAGGAGGAGGCGGTGCAACTGGACGGGCAAGTCGAGCAAGGGCTCACCGTAATCCTCCCACCGGTCCAGCAGTCGCCGGCTCGCCTCCCTCGGCGAGAGGTAACGCCGCAGCAACCGGCGCCCCAGCGGCCGCGCCAGGTCCAGGATGGACAGTCCCGGATCGAGTCGGGAGGTCACGCCCTGCAGCGTCAGCAGCGTCTTGCCCACCAGGCCGAGCTCTGCAGGAACGCGTACGCGGTGGCGTCGGAGGACCTCGAAGAAGTGGGGAATGACGTCGGCCAGATCGATCTCCGCCAGGGGCACGTCGTAGTAGCGGTCGCGCAGGATCTCCAGGTCGCGGCGCAGGCGGCGCCGATCCACGTCGGGAGGGACGCCCGCCAGCGCCACCACGCTCCGCACCAGGCCGTCCGTATCTCCGCGAAGCAGGGCGATGACCAGCCCCGTCAGCCGCCGGCGGGTCGGCGCGTCCAGGTGCCCCACGACACCGAAGTCCAGGAGCCCGATGCGGCCATCTTCTAGCACCATCACGTTGCCGGGATGGGGATCGGCGTGGAAAACCCCTTCCGTGAACATGGGCTCGAGGACCGCCATGACCAGCGCCTGGGCCATCCGCCGGGCCTGGGCGGGCGAAAGGGACGCGGCCACGTCCTCGGAGAGCTTCTTCCCTTCGAGTCTTTCCAGGGTCAGCACCCGCGGCGTCGTGTACTCCCAGTACACCCGCGGGATGTAGACGGCAGGATTGCCCTTCGCCAGGCGGCGCAGCCGCTCGGCGTTGCGCGCCTCCCGGACGAAGTCCAGCTCGGCCCGGAGCGTAGCCGCGATCTCCCCGGCGATCTCCCGGAAGGGGTACACATCGGCCAGCGGGCTGTAACGCTCCGCCAGGTCCGCGAGACCCATCAGGATGTCCAGATCCGCCTCGATGGTCCGCCGCACCCCGGGCCGCTGGACCTTGACCACCACCGGCTGGCCGCCGGGCAGTTCGGCCGCGTGGACCTGGCCGATGGAGGCCGCCGCCAGGGGCTCGGGATCGAAACGGGCGAACAGCCTCTCCACCGGGCGGCCCAGTTCGCCCTCGATCTGGGCCGCCACCAGCTCGTACGGAAAGGGCGGCACCCGGTCCTGCAGCCGGCTGAGCTCGCGCAGCACGTCCGGAGGGAGCAGGTCAGGCCGGGTGCTGAGCACCTGGCCCAGCTTGACGAAGGTGGGACCCAGCTCCTCCAGCGCCAGACGCAGGTGGACTCCCAGGTTCCGTCCACGGGCGCGGGCTTCCTCCTCCGGGCGTTTCGTCCCGGAGAGCCGGCCGCGGACCCCGGGCCAGCGCGCCAGGCCCACCTGCTCCACCACGACGTTCAGGCCGTGCCGCGCCAGTATCGTGGCGATCTCCCGGTAGCGACGCAGGTGACGGAGATGTTCGTACCGCGCGGGCCGTCGCATGCCTCACCCCCGGCGGGACCGGCTTCGGGGACCACCGGGCCGCCCGCCGCTCCTTGCCGTTCCTTCCCATTGTACCGCGGCCGCCCGAGTCCCACGGTCGGAGGTTCTTCACCCGGGCAAGAGATCGAGGTACCAGCATCCCTCCCGCAGCACCCGCTCGCCGGGACGGAAGGGGACGGGATGCCGAAAACCCGGGCCGTCATAGACAAAGGTATGGAACTCGCCGTTCTCGCCGCAGGGGTCCACCCCGGCCGGCAGGGCGGCCAGCAGCTCCTCGTCATAGGGGTGCCCCAACCACTCGGGCCCCAGGCGGCGGGAGTCGACACAAACCACCACCGCCCGCACCCCCGCGGCCACCACGTGCCGGGCGTATTCGCCTGCTTCCTGCCCCCAGAGGGGAAACAGGGGCTGCATGCCGACGCGCTCCAGTAGGCGCTCCCAGTAAGCACGGATGTCCGCCAGGAAGAGGTCACCGAAGGCGAGGGCCTCTACCCCTTGCCGACGCGCCCCCGCCAGGGCGGCCGTCATGCGACGCTCGTACTCCTCGTTGGAACAGCGGGGAGGCAGGGGCACCTCGATGAGGGGCAGGCCCAGGGCGGCGCCCTGGGCCGCCAGGAGCGCGCGGCGCACGCCGTGGATGGTGACCCTTTCGTAGTCCTCGGTGACGGTGGTCAGAAGCGCCGTCACCGCCACGCCTTGGGTGCGGAGGGCCGCTAAGGCCATGGCGGAGTCCTTGCCACCGCTCCACGCCATGATGGCCCGTATCCCCATCATTCCCCACCCCCGGCACCGAGCCATCCGGCAAAGGCCAGGGCATAGACCAGGGCTCCCCGCTCCAGTTCGCCCACCTCGATCCACTCGTCGGGGGCGTGGGCCAGATCCGGCCTCCCCGGCCCGAACAGCACCGTGGGAATGCCCGCCGTGTTCACCAGGTAGCGCATGTCGGTGACGGCCACGGTACCGGCCTCGTCCGGCTCCCGGCCCATGGCCAGCCATGCGGCGTCCCGAACCAGTTGCACCACCGCCGCCTCCTCCCCCGTCTCGGCAGGCTCGGCCGCCTGCCAGCCGGTGATCTCCGCCCGGATCCCCGCCTGTTGGCGGCAAACGGCACCCAGGAGTTCCTCCAGCTCCTCCCTGACGGAGGCCTCCGTCTCGCCCGGCACCGTACGGCGATCGATCTCCACCTCGCACCAGGCCGCCACGCGGTTGACGCGGTCGCCGCCCCGGATGGTACCGACGCTGACCGTGGGAGGTCCCAACAGGGGATGGAAGGCGTCCCAGGTGCGCTCCTGCAGGGCCAGGACGAATCGCGCCGCCGCCACGATGGCATTGCTGCCCAGGTGGGGAGCCGACCCGTGGGCCGACCGGCCGTGAAAGCGGATCCGCGCCCACACGGCCCCCCGTTGAGCGCGAACCAGGTGCAGGTGGGTGGGCTCGCCGAGGATGGCTCCGTCGGCCCGCAACCGCCCCTGCTCCACGAGGAACCGCGCGCCCAGCTCGCCCATGGCCTCCTCGTCGGCGACGAGGGCGAACACCAGCCGGCCCCGCTGCGGGCCGCCGCACCGGCGCAGGGCCGCCGCGGCCACGAGCGCCGCCGCCATGGGACCCTTCATATCCACGGCGCCGCGGCCGTAGAGGCGTCCTCCCACCACCTCGCCGGCGAAGGGCGGACGGGTCCACTCGCCCTCCTCGCCGGCGGGAACCACGTCCAGATGGCCGCACCACAGCAGCGTCGGCCCCGGTTCCGGCCCCTCCAGGGCCGCCAGCAGGTTCGTCCGCCCGGCCCGGGCCTCGATCCGTTCCAGACGAAAGCCGTGGCGCCCGAGCCAGGCGGCGGCCACCTCGGCAGCCCGGTACTCCTCGCCGGGAGGGTTGACCGTCCGGGCCCGGATCAGCTGCCGGGCTACCCCCACCAGCTCCTCCCGGTCGATGGCGGCGGCCAGCCGCCGGCGCCACCCTTCGTCCAGTACCGGCTTTCCACCCTCCACAGCCGTCTCCTCCCCATCCCGCCCCTGCCGGGCCGTGACCGTCTCCCGCGCCCCCGTCCACCGCTACTGTTACAATACAGTGCTGAGCGACAGTGCTGAGCGCCCCCTTGCCGAGCGCGGCTCCCGGCGGTCGCGGGGCGATCCCGGCGGAATCGGGCTCCGGGGCCGCCCGAGGCCGGTCGGCCGCGCCGCGGCCCGCGGAGCCCGTGGACGAACCCGCGAGAGGAGAGTGCGCCGTGGGAGCAGCGGACAGGGACGGCCCCGACTGGCTGGAGGCCGTGTACGACGGGGAACCCTTCGACATCCTGGCCATCGGTCCCCACCCCGACGACGTGGAGTTGGGCGCCGGCGGTACCCTGGCGGCCCACGTCCGCCGCGGCCTGCGAGTGGGCATCCTCGACCTCACCCGCGGCGAGCTGGCCAGCAACGGCACGCCGGCCGCCCGCCTCGCCGAGGCGGCCCGTGCCGCCTCCATCCTGGGGGTCGCCGCCCGCCACAACCTGGGACTCCCCGACGGCGGCTTGGGGCCGGAGCAAGCCAGGGAACCGTTTTGGCGCGGGCCCCGTGGGGGTTTCCAACCC
>QGUQ01000168.1 GCA_003242195.1 Bacillota bacterium
CCATTCCGTGAGCGGCTTGTTGTTTCACTAGGCCCACTGATGCCGTTCCTGCCTACGGGAGAGACGGGGGCTTCGTACAAGCAGATCACTGGGAGAGAATCCGCTTGCCGCGACGAAGACGTTGCCGTGCAGAGCACAATAGGTCGAGAGGGAGAGAGCAGCTGGCTCGCAGAAACGTCACGATAGCAGTAGCACCATTGACGGCAGCACCAGGGAGGGAGGATACCGCCCCGTGCCCCGAGGCGAACCCTTCAAGATCAAGATGGTCGAACCGATCCGGCTCATCCCCCGGGAGGAGCGGGAGGCTGCCATCCGGCGGGCGGGCTACAACGTCTTTGCCCTGCGGTCCCACGAGGTGTACATCGACCTGCTCACCGACTCCGGCACCGGCGCCATGAGCCAGGAGCAGTGGGCGGCGATGATGCGGGGCGACGAGTCCTATGCCGGCGCCGCCAGCTATTACCGGATGCGGGACGTGGTGGAGGAGATCACGGGCTATCCCTACGTGCTGCCCACCCACCAGGGCCGGGGCGCCGAGCAGGTGGTCCTGCCCAATCTCATCACCCGCCCCGGCATGTACGTCCTGAGCAACATGTTCTTCGACACCACCCGGGCCCACGTGCAGCTGGCCGGCGGCCGGCCGGTGGACCTGGTCACCCCCGAGGCCATGGACACGGAGAGCGAGTACCCCTTCAAGGGCAACATGGACCTGGACCGGCTGGAAGCCTTCATCCGGGACCACGGGGCGGAGCACATCGCCTGCATCATCATGACGGTGACCAACAACTCCGCCGGCGGCCAGCCCGTCTCCATGGCCAACATCCGGGCCACCTGCGAGATCGCCCGGCGGCACGGCATCCCCCTGCTCTTCGATGCGGCCCGGTATGCGGAGAATTGCTGGTTCGTCCGGCAGCGGGAGCCGGGGTACGCGGGCAAGAGCCCCCTGGAGATCGCCCGGGAGATGTTCGCCTACGGCGACGGCTTGTTGATGAGCGCCAAGAAGGACGGGCTCGTGAACATCGGCGGCCTGGCCGCCTTCCGGGATAAGGAGCTGTACGAGAAGGCCTGCGGGCGCCTCGTGCCGTACGAGGGCTTTCTCACCTACGGCGGGCTGGCCGGCCGGGACCTGGAGGCCATGGCCGTGGGCCTGAGGGAGGCGCTGGATCCGGACTATCTGGCCTACCGGATCGGCCAGGTGCAGTACCTGGGACAGCTCCTCCGGGACGGCGGCGTGCCCATCCAGTGGCCGGTGGGCGGCCATGCGGTCTTCGTGGATGCGAAGAAGTTCCTGCCCCACATCCCGCCGGAGCGGTTTCCCGGCCACGCCCTGGCCATCGAGACCTACATCGAGGGCGGCGTCCGGGGCGTGGAGGTGGGCTCGCTGATGATGGGGCGGGACCCCGCCACCGGCCGGCAGCTTCCCTCCCCCTTCGAGTTCTTCCGCCTGGCGATCCCGCGGCGGGTGTACACCAGCCGGCACCTGGAGGACGTGGCCGAAGCGGTGATTGCCGTCTTCCGCCGCAGGGAGCGAGTGCGGGGCGTGCGGTTTACCTACGAGCCCAAGGTGCTGCGCCACTTCACCGCACGGTTCGAGTTCGTGGATGTCACGCCAATAAAGAATGGCCCCTGATCGGGGCCATTCATGGGTTGTTCTCGCTGGCGGGGCTATCACCATGTAAACGCGTCAATGCGGCCTCTATAGTAGTAGTCTGTACGGCTATCGACAATGTCCACACGATACGTTCCGGGGATCATCTTAGTAAACTTCACAGCTCCAGTTTCTCCGTCGGAACCATTAAACTTCTTGAACGATGTACAGTTTCCAGTTGATGCGCTGCACAGGCGAACGAATAGCGAAGAATAATCGAGTCTTTGGGTGGCGCGCTTGGTTCGATGGTTCACCCGATAGACATCCCAAATCTGAACCCACACATTTCGCTCAGCAGACGTAGTGCGAAGGGTCAGCTCGTATTTCCCGTCCTCGGTTCGCCACTTGGCGGGACCGAAGTGCCCACGCTGATGGTGCGCACTCGCCCCTGACCCAAAGACCCCAACGACCCCAAAGACCAAGGCCAACATCCCGAGTGCTATCGCCAGCTTCTTCAGCATGGGCCACCCTCCTCTTGGTCTCATGAGGGACTTCCCATTCAAGACTTGTATTCAGCGCCCGGGAGATTGTGCACGGAATAGGCAACGGCTTAGCCGCCTGGTTAGCCGCGGTCGTTGGGTACGCCCATGTCCCCGATAGGCCGCTGGCCCTGGATGCCGGCCTGGCGGACCCCAAGCAAGGGGCAGGCCGCGGGAAAGCGCGGGATCCGTGCGAGTCCGTACAGGGCTCGGTACCGCTTGCCGGGACACTCCTCTGGCCGCCGCAGGAATTCGGCACGAATTCCCGGTCGATCCGGCCGCGCGTGGGCGGAAACCTGGTTGCTATCAACGCCCAGCGGCTCGGCCCCATAGGACGCGCCGAGAGACTCCGCATCCGGTGGGCAGGCGGTTTCGTCAGGTGATGGTTCCCGCCCGTGGCGCCGGGGATCAACCCGTGATACGCCGGGCGGCGGCAGCCGGGTCACTGCTGGACCTCGCATGTGGCAACGACCTGCGGTGCGGCGACACCGTGTGCGGTTCTTCCCGTTGCATATGAACATGCAATATCATTTGCCATTCCGTCGTTATTATCGACGCATATTTCTTTAGCATGTCGCTTGAGGAAGCCTTACTTCAAATGTGCAGGTATCATCCTATTTCACCTCAACAAACCGGATGAACCTACGCAAATTCCCTCCGGTGTCGGATTCCCTTAGGCAAACGGTTGGGCCACGAATGGAGTAGAGGGTTAATAGGCCACCTCGCTCGTCGTTTCAGGAAGGGGCGATGTGCAATGGCGCTGGCGGCCGAGGTCGTACGGGAGCTAAAAGATGCCTTTGGCGACCGGTGCAGTACCGATCCCTTACAGCGGCTCCTTTACGGCCACGACCAGGGAGCCTTGCCCGACGCGATCATGCGGGTCATCAATCATCAACCGGATGCGGTCGTCCAACCCGTCGACGCGGAGGAACTCGTCAAGCTGGTATCCCTGGCCCGTGAGCACAAGATACCCCTTGTCCCCCGGGGTAGCGGCACCAGCGGTTACGGCGGGGCCATTCCCACTCGAGGCGGAATCGTTGTCGACTTCGCCCGCATGAAGAAGGTCATTGACATCGACGCCGACGCGCGAACGGTCACCGTCGAGCCCGGGATCACCTGGCGGGAGCTGGACGCGGCCCTACAGAAGCACGGGTTTGCCCTTCCGGTCTATCCGACCAGCGCCCCCGCGGCCACGGTCGGCGGGTGGGTGGCCCAGGGCGGTACGGGCATCGGCAGCTTCCGCTCGGGGACGATCCGGGACAACGTGGTCGCCGTCGAGCTGGTCACGCCGACCGGTGAAGTGCAATCCATCAGCGGTGAGGATCTCGACCTCGTCGTGGGCCTGGAGGGTATCACCGGTTTCATCACACGGGTGACGCTGAAGATCGAGCCCTTCCAGGAAGACATCCCCGTGCTGGTCGCTTTCGATACGCCGGAAGATCTCGAAAAGGCGATTGCCCGGCTGTCCGGCGGCAGCGACAACGACAGCCTGTGGTCCGTCACCCTCTTCAACCCCAACTTCGTGCGGCTGAAGCAAGCGGCCACCGGAGAGAAGATCCTCCCCGAGGACAAGTACCTGTGCATGCTGGTCGCCCGTGGTCGGGTACCGGCTGATTTGAATGCCGTGGTCTTCGAAAGCGGCGGCGCCGTACTGAATGGGGAGCTGGCCCGGCACGAGTGGGAGGAGCGCTTCTACCCGCTACGGCTGAAGCGGAATGGGCCCTCCATCATCGCCAGCGAGGTCATCGTGCCGGTGGATCGCCTGGCCCGGTTTGTGGGCGAGGCCGAGCGGAAGCACAAAGACATCGCCTTCGAAGGCACCGTGGCCCGCGGCGGCCAGGTCACCCTGCTGGGCCTGATGCTGGGCGACGAGCGAAAGGCGACCTTCGCCCTGGAGTACTCGTCTTCCATTGCCCTCATGGATCAGGCGAAGAAACTGGGTGGCCATTACTACGCGGCCGGGATGTACTTCACCGACCAGGCGGAGGACCTTTTCGGACGCGACACCCTGGAGAAGGTCGTGGAGTTCAAGCGGCAACAGGATCCCCACGGCATCATGAACCCCGGTAAGATCCTGCCGCCCAGTATGGACCCGAACTCGCCCATCAAGATGCTGGCCGCGGCGGTCAAGACGGCGAGGGCAGGCAAGTCCGTCCTGGGTTCGGTCGGGCGGCTCTTCGCGGGGAAAGGAGAGGCGAGCGGGCCGGCCACGGATCTGCCGGCGGAAATCGCACGGGAGGCCTTCGTCTGCGCCCAGTGTGGTTACTGCCGGTGGGCCTGCACGGTGTTTGACAGCGATCCCTGGGAGGGCAACTCACCCCGCGGCAAGTGGTACCTGCTCAAGGAGTACGTCAAAGGAAACCTTCCCTTCGACGAGAAGCTGGCCGAGGCCCTCTTCTTCTGCACGACGTGCAAGAAGTGCGACGTGGTCTGCCAGCTGGGCATCGACAATGCCGAGCACTGGCTGAGCCTGCGGCCGCTCCTCAATGCGAAGAAGTTCGAGAACACCGGGCTCGCTGCCGTGAGGGAGCACGTCCTGTCTACGGGCAATTTCTGGGGCGTGCCGGCCGAACAGGCCCGGCGCTGGGTGCCGGACGACATCCGGTACGCGCAAGAGGGGGCCGTGGCCTACTGGCCGGGCTGCTGGGCCTCCATCGTCATGCAGAACATG
>QGUQ01000169.1 GCA_003242195.1 Bacillota bacterium
TTGCCCATCGGGTCGACGCGGTAGGCATCGATGTAGGGACGGACCTCCTCGAGGATCAGGTCCCGGACGGCCCCCTCGTCGCCCGAGACGCCCAGGGCCTCACTCAGCCGGGCCAGCAGCACCGCGCTCCACCTCCTGCCAGCCGGCCCCCAGCAGGCCCGCCAGCCAGTCTCCGTCGATGCGCGCCGCCCACGCGGCCAGCAGCCGGCCGGCCTCCTGCACGTCTCCCAGGTCGACCAGCTCCACGGGGCTGTGCATGTAGCGCAGCGGCACGGAGACCAGGCCGGTGGGAATGCCCTCCCGGGCGATCTGGATGAACCAGGCGTCGGTTCCCGAGTCAGCCGGCAGGTACTCCTCCTGGAAGGGGATCCCTTCGGACCGGGCCGTATCCCTGAGGGCCTCGTAGATGCGCGGATGGACGTTGGCGCCACGCGCCAGCGCCGGCCCCTTTCCCAGTTCCACGGTCTGGGTGTCGGGCAGGCCCGGCTGGTCGCCGAAGGTCACGTCGACGGCCAGCGCCAGCGTTGGCGCCAGGCCGTAGGCGCTGGTGGCGGCGCCCCGCGAGCCGACTTCCTCCTGCACCGTGGCCACGGCGTACACGTCCACTCCGTGCCGGCGCCGGCGCAACTGGGCCAGGGCCTCGCACAGGACCGCCACGCTGGCCCGGTTGTCCAGGCTCTTCGCCGTCATCCGCTGGCCCTGCAGCCGCGCCGGTTCCTGGCGCACCGTGACCGGGTCCCCCACCCGGACCCGCCGCCGCGCCTCCTCCGCCGGCAGTCCGACGTCGATGAACAGGTCCTGCAGGCGGGGCACCTTGCGCCCTTCCTCCTCGGTGGTGAGGTGGGGCGGCTTGATGCCGATGATGCCCGGCAGCGGCCCCTGGCGGGTATGGACCAGCACCTCCTGGCCCAGCAGGACCCGCTCGTCCACGCCGCCCACGGCGTCCACGCGGAGGAACCCTTCCTCCTCGATGGCGCTGACCACCATGCCGATCTCATCCATGTGGGCGGCCCACATCACCGCTGCCCGCCGCCCGTCCGGGGCTTCGAGACCGTCGCCGCGGACAACGGCGATGAGGTTGCCCAGGGCATCGCGGCGGATCTCGTCCGCGTAGGGTCTCCAGAGTTCCTCAATCAGCCGGGCCACGTCGTGCTCGTGGCCGGAAATTCCGGCGGCGCCGGCCAAGCGAGCCAGCACCTCGCCCGTTTCCAAGGGCGCCCCCCCTTTCCTCTCGCGCCGGGGGCCGGTACCCGGCACGCTTCCCGGGATGTGCCGGTTCCGGCCCCACGGGGCTCATCATACCACGAAAGCATGAAAAAGAGGCGAGAGCTCCCAGCCCGGAACGTCTCGCCCTCCAAGCCCCTGCCCGCCCCAGGCCCGTGCGCTTCCGGGGCAGACACCCGCGCCACGCTCGTTCCGCGGCCGTGGGCGCCCCGGCGGGGATCGCCGCGGGCCTGTCGCCATCCTTCCCCGCCTGCGCCGGCTACCGGGCCGGCCAGGCCCAGCGGCCCCCGGCGGCCTGCACGGCGGCGTCCCGCCCTGCGGGCCTCCCGCCCCCCGCTGCCCGGTCCGGACCCGGAAAGGGCAGCAAGCGTAAGCCGGCGAAGGGGCCGTGGGCGGCGGGCAGCAGCACGCGCCAGCGCAGGGGGTGGTCCGGAACGACGCACCACTCGCCACCATGCAGGCGGGCGATGCGGCGAGCCAGGTCGACCCGCATCTCCGGAGCCGCTCCCGGGAGGTTCCGGCCCCAGGTCCGTCCTCCGGAGCGGCGCAACCCCGGCGCCTCGCCGGCCACTTCCAGCCCCACGCCGCCGCCGTCGCCCCACACCTCCACCTGCACACCGCTTCCCGGTAGGGCTCTGTCGATGGCGGCGGCCACCAGGGTCAGGCAGAGGAGCTCCAGCAGCGCACGGTCCCCCAGGACCACCGTGGCCGGTCCCGCCGCTCCCCGGTAGCGGAGCTGCACCTGCCGCGCCAGGGCCGCCACGGCCAGCCGCCGGGAGCACCGTTCCGCCAGGGCGGCCAGGTCGACCCGTTCCCGCTCGCCCGTGACGCGTCCGGCCTCGAACCGCAGCCAGGCCGCCAGTTCCAGCGCGTCCACCCGCAGCAGCTCGGCCTCTGCCTCCAGGGTCGCCAGGGCCTGCTCCCGGAGCCGGGTCTCATCGCGCAGGGCCACGACCACGGGCTGCGGCCCACCGGTGCGGTCACCGCCGCCGCCCGCCAGGCCCTCCTCCGACGGCCCGGTTGGAGCCCCACCGGCGCCCCTACCCGCCCAGCGGCGGCGAAACATGCCTACGGCCAGCGTCACGGCCGTGGCTCGCGAACGCAGCTCGTCCAGGACCTGCTCCAACATGAACTCCCGGTGCACCTCACGCACGTGCAGGTCGCGGATGAGCCGCTCGACCACCGCCACCCCCACCACGACGACCGCCACCACCAGCGCGGACGCCCCGACGGCGCCGGCGCCCCAGGCCTGCCCTGAGGCCGCGGCGGCAGCAGAGACGCAGGCGACCGCTCCGACCACCGCCCACAGGCGGTGTCGCCAAGAGATGCGCCGCCATGATAGACGCTGCCTCACCCTGGTGGCCCCCTTGTGTCCCGGACCACGGAACGGCTTGTCCGTGCCCTAAACCTTCGGCCTGCGGAGACAAAAAACCTACGAACTGTTAGGAAAAATTTTCCGACGAATGTCGACAGCACGAGCCCGCTTCGCTCCTCATCTTGGCGAAATCCGTCGAAAAAGGGGCCACCCTGCCGCCCCGTGGTGTTCCGACCGGGCCACCGGCAGGGGACCCCGTGTAATGGGCAAGCTGCCTTGGTGGACAAGGCTACCCTCAGGCATCTTGTGGCTGTGGGCGGACGCCGTCGCCCTGCCGGCGCCGGCCACGGAGCCGGGTCCGACCGCCTGGCGTCCCTGACGCGGAAGGCTGGCTACCGCTTCGCCTCTCCGTCCTCCAGGAGGAAGCCGAGACGGCGAAGGGCCTCTTCCACCCGCTGCCGGGCACCGGGGTCCTCGGCCTCCAGGGTATGGAGGTGCACGCCTCCGGCCAGGGTCAGCAGGGGCTCGGCCCCCGTCTCCCGCATGCGCTGGCAGAAGCGGCGGACGTCGTGGCGGGACGCGATCATCAGGAGGCCGCGCAGCTCACCGTAGATGGGATGCTCGACCACCACGTCCCGGACGCGGGCCCCCTCGTCGACCATGGTGGTCAATTCCCGCTCGATCTCCTCCAGGGAGGGACCGTGGTGCACGGCCACTTGCCACACGTGACCGGAGGGCGCCGCGGCGGGCGGCACCACGTGGACATACCCCTGGGGCGTCGGTACGATGGGCTCGCCTCGAGCGCGCAGCAGGGCGACGTCGTGGACGATCACCGCCCTGGTCACCCCGAACCGCTCCGCCAGTTCCGATCCCGTCACGGGCCGGCCGGCCTGGCGCAGGAAATCCAGCAGTGCCTGGCGCCTCTCTCCCGCCTGCATGGGCTCCGCCCCGGCACCTCCCCTCCGGATGGCCCGCCGGCCGAGACCGTGAAGACGACCGGCAGCCATCCCCTTCTTCGCGACTCCTTCGCCAGCCTCCATCGATCTCCCGCCCCTGCCGGCCGATGAACGCCCATGTACACCGAGGCGCCATATGTATATACTGCTGTATAAACATCGTCCATGACGGCCTGCTTGAAGGGCGGCCGCCGGGAGGGGTATCCATGGCGCGATCCGGTGCCCGAGAGGTGGTGACCGGCGCCCTGCTCACCGCCTTCGCGTTGCTCATTCCCCTGTTCTTCCGGGGAACGTTGCAGTTCGCCCTCGGCCCCTACAGCGCCACCCTGGCCTCCCACGTACCGTCTATGCTGGCCATGTTCATCGGCCCCATGGTGGCTGCCATGGTGGGGCTGGGGGCGACGGCGGGGTTCCTGCTGACCCTCGGGCCTGTGGTAGCCGCACGGGCGTTCATCCATCTCATCTTCGGCGTCCTGGGGGCGTGGCTCTACCGCCGGGGCTGGCGGCCGGTCCCGGTGCTGTTGGCCGCGCTGCCGGTCCACGCCGCGGGCGAGGCCCTGGTGGTCCGGCTCTTCGGCTTCGACCCCTGGGTGGCGGTGGTCGTAACCGGTGGCGGCACCGTGGTCCACCATGTCCTGGACGCCGCCATCACCCTCGCCCTGTTACGGATCCTGGCCCGGGCCGGGTTCCACCTGGCAAGGCCAGAACCGCGCGCCGGGCGCCTCGCCGGGTGAAGCCCGTCAGCCGGCGTGGTACCGCCGGGCCCCGGCGTACTTCTCGCTGTAGGGAGGCGTGTCCAGGGGGATCTCCTCCACGGAGCGCTCCGAGTTGGGCGCGTGGACCATCCGGCCGTCGCCGGCGTACATGGCCACGTGGTGTACGGCCCCGCGGCCGCGGTCGTGGGCGAAGAAGACCAGGTCGCCCGGGCGCAACGCCTCCCGCTCCACGGGTCGCCCCTGGCCATGATCCCGCTGCGGGCCGGCGTCCCGGGGTATCAGGAGCCCGTGGGCGCGGTGAACCAGGTAGACGAAGCCCGAGCAGTCCACGCCGAAACCCGACGTCCCGCCCCAGAGATAGGGCACCCCCAGGAACCGCCGGGCCGTGGCCAGGAGGGCCACGCCGCCGGCGCCGCCGCTGCCGCCGTCACTCTCCGTACCGGCGGTACCCCCGGCCCTCCCCGCCCCGGCGGAGAGGACGGCCCCGGAGCTCCGGCGCAGCCACGCGACGGAGACGCCGGGGGCGACCCGCGGCCCGCCTGCCGCCCGCGACCGGGCCCCCGGCACCGCCACCGCCAG
>QGUQ01000170.1 GCA_003242195.1 Bacillota bacterium
CAACATCGAGATGACGGTGGAGCTCATTACGCCCATCGCCATCGAGGAGGGGCTGCGCTTCGCCATCCGCGAGGGCGGCCGGACCGTCGGCGCCGGCGTCGTCACCAAGATCCTCGAATGAGACCGGCGGCCGGGTGGCCCGGGTCGGCGGGATTGCCCCGGGCCACCCGCTGACGCCCTTTGACAGGGCGGGCGCGGCGTGCTACATTGTATAGGCCGCGGCGACCAGGTTGCGGCCTTTCCTTTTGGTATCAGGCCCTGGAGGAATGAGCGATGCGCGTCGTGATCACGCTGGAGTGCAGTGAGTGCAAGCGGCGGAATTACGCCACCACCAAGAACAAGCGCACCCATCCGGCGCGGCTGGAATTGCGCAAGTACTGCAAGTGGTGCGGCCGCCACACGGTGCATAAGGAGACGCGGTGACGACGAGACTTCCCGGGCCGCGCCGGGTTGACCCGCGGGGGCTGTGCCGCTTATAATCAAAGACGCCATCAAGGTTTGCGCAGGCCCGTAGCTCGAACTGGTTAGAGCAGCGGACTCCAAATCCGCAGGTTGGGGGTTCGAATCCCTCCGGGCCTGCCATTTTTCCGCTTTAAAGCCTTTGCGGTCAGGGCGTCGGGGTCGCAACGGCGGTGGCACTGCCGGCCCGCCGATTCCGCGAAGGGTTCCGGGTAGAAGGCAAGATCATCAGTAGAAGGGTTTTCTTTTTTTGCCCGAACGCGGTGACGGGTGGGCTGGTAGGGCGTGGGCTCCGGCCCGCGGCCGTCTTCGGCGGTATACGAATGCCGAATGCGGGAAGGGAGTTCTGGATGAGAGACGCTTGGGAGCGCACCACAAGGTTCTTCCGCCAGGTCTGGGCAGAGTTGCGCCGTGTCGTGTGGCCCAATCGCCAGCAGACGGTCGCCTACACGGCGGTGGTGCTCGGGACCGTTGCCTTCGTTGCCGCCCTGATCTGGATCTTGGACTTTGCCATTCGCGAATTGATCGGGCTGGTGATCCCGGGCTGATCGCCCGATCCGGGCGTGGGGTCGGTCGTGAAGGGGGTGACGGGTTCCGCACGCGGGCGGAACCCCTGACATGCGGGAAGAACGGCAACCCGATCACACGGACCAGGAGCACGCAGCGGCGCCCGGCCGGCCGGGGGAGGAGGGCGGCGAGGCGGCGGTCGGCTCCCTTGCGCAGTCTTCCTCCGGCGAGGGGCGGGATCCCCGGCGGCAATGGTACGTGATCCACACCTATGCCGGCTACGAGAACAAGGTCAAGGCGAACATCGAGAAGCGTGTCCGGACGATGGGCATGCAGGACAAGATCTTCGAGGTCCTGGTGCCCACGGAGGAAGCCGTCGAGGTGAAGGACGGCAAGCGACGCACCGTCCAGCGCAAGGTCTTCCCTGGCTACGTGCTGGTGGAGATGATCATGACCGACGACTCCTGGTACGTGGTCCGAAATACGCCCGGGGTGACGGGGTTCGTGGGCGCCGGCAACAAGCCGACCCCGCTGCTACCCTCGGAGGTCGAGCAAATCCGGCGGCAGATGGGCGTGGAGGAACCCCGCCCGCTCATCCGCTTCGAGGTCGGCGAGTCGGTGAAGGTCGCCGACGGTCCCTTCGAGGGATTCATCGGCCAGGTGGAGAGCATCGACCAGCAGAAGGGCAAACTCCGCGTGCTGGTGTCCATGTTCGGGCGGGAGACGCCCGTGGAGCTGGATTTCACCCAGGTCGAAAAGCTTTGAGCGGCTGCCGTCCGCGTGTCTCGGGAGGAGAGGCGACGTGGCAAAGAAGGTCATCGCCAAGATCAAGTTGCAGATCCCTGCCGGCAAGGCGACGCCGGCACCGCCGGTGGGGCCGGCGCTGGGCCAGCACGGCGTCAACATCATGGCCTTCACGAAGGAGTTCAACGAGCGTACCAAGGACCAGGTCGGCCTGATCATCCCGGTGGAGATCACGGTCTACCAGGACCGCTCCTTCACCTTCGTGACCAAGACGCCGCCGGCGTCGGTGCTGCTCCTACGTGCGGCCGGCCTGGAGAAGGGATCCGGCGTTCCCAACAAGAACAAGGTGGGGCGCGTGACCAGGAAGCAGGTGCGGGAGATCGCGGAGCTGAAGTTGCCTGACCTGAACGCGTCCGATGTCGAGGCCGCCATGCGCATGATCGAGGGGACCGCCCGCAGCATGGGCATCGAGGTCGTGGAGGCCTGACACGGCGCCCGCCAATTCCCGGCGCGGCCGCCATCGGTGCTATACTGTTGCACGCATGCGACCGACACCTGTGGGAGATGCCGGTCACGTGCCGGCATCGTCCGCACCACGGAGGGAGCGTTCATGCCGAAGCGTGGCAAGCGTTACCGCGAGGCGCTGGCCCAGTTGGACCGCCAGCACCTGTACGAACCGGAGGAGGCCCTGGCCAAGGTGAAGGAGCTGGCGTCCGCCCGCTTCGACGAGACCGTCGAGGTGGCGGTGCGCCTGGGTGTCGACCCGCGGCATGCCGACCAGGTGGTGCGCGGGACCGTCACCCTGCCCCATGGCACGGGCCGTCCGGTCCGCGTCCTGGTGTTCGCCAAGGGCGAGCCGGCCAAGGAGGCCGAGGCCGCCGGTGCCGACATCGTCGGCGCCGAGGAGCTGGCGGAGCGCATCCAGCAGGGCTGGCTCGAGTTTGACGTAGCCATCGCCACGCCCGACATGATGGGCGTCGTCGGCCGGCTCGGACGCATCCTGGGACCGCGGGGCCTGATGCCCAACCCCAAGACCGGCACGGTCACCTTCGAGGTCGCCGACGCCGTGCGGGAGTTCAAGGCCGGTAAGGTGGAGTTCCGCACCGACAAGGCCGGCAACGTGCACGTGCCCATCGGGAAGGTGTCCTTCAGCGTCGACCAGTTGAAGGAAAACTTCTTCGCCCTGATGGACGCCCTGATCCGGGCAAAGCCTGCCGCCACCAAGGGGCAGTACATCCGCTCGGTCACCGTGTCGTCCACCATGGGTCCCGGCGTGCGCGTGCGACCGGCCAGTGTGATGAATGTCGTCGCCTGATCCGGCGTCACCTGATTCGCCCACGACGACCACGACAACCCGGCTGTCGTTGCCGCAGACCGCAGGTGCGAGGGCGCATAAAGGGCCGTGTTGCGGCGGCCCGCCTGCCGAGGCAACGGGAAGGGGTCCGACCGGGCAGCTGCCGCCCGTGGAGCGGCCGCGCCTGCCGTGTCCCGCAACCCGTGTCCCGGCGGGTGTCCCGCCGGGCTCTCCGTTTTTCGGCGGAGTCCGGCGGGAGGCGGCGCCCACCTTCGGTCCGGCAGGGAAGGAGGTGGGAGCTTGCTGACCCGGGCGGAAAAGGTGGCCCTGGTGGAGCAGCTCACGGAGAAGCTGCAGCGCGCCCAGGCCGTCGTCCTGACGGACTTCCGCGGGCTGGACGTGGCCGCGACCAACGAATTGCGGGCGCGGTTGCGCAAGGAGGGGGTCGAGTACCGCGTCGTCAAGAACACCCTCATCCGGCGCGCGGCCGCCCAGGCCGGGATCGAGGGGCTGGACAGCCTGCTGGAGGGCCCGACGGCCCTGGCTTTCGGGTACGACGATCCCGTCGTGCCCGCCCGCGAGCTGGCCCGTTTCGCCAAGGACTTCAACCAGCTACAGATCAAAGGCGGCATCCTCCAGGGCCGGGTCATCGACACCAAGGAGATCCAGCGGCTGGCCGAGCTGCCGTCGCGGGACGAGCTGCTGGCCAAGGTCGTCGGCGGCGTGCAGGCGCCTCTGTACGGCCTGGTCGGGGTGTTGACCGCGACCTTGCGGTCCTTCGTCTACGCGGTCGACGCCCTGCGCCGGCAGCGGGAGGCCGAGGCGTGAGCTTCTACGGTGTGAACATCGCCAACGGGGGGTCGTAAGAAGTGTCCAAGGTGCAGGAAGTGCTGGAGATCGTCAAGGGGATGACGGTCCTCGAGCTGGCGGAACTGGTGAAGAAGTTCGAGGAGGAGTTCGGGGTCTCGGCGGCCGCCCCGGTGGCCGTGGCGGCCCCGGCGGCGGGCGCTGCGGGTGCGGCGGCTCCCGCTGCTGAGGAGAAGACGGAGTTCAACGTCATCCTCAAGGACGTGGGCTCCAACAAGATCCAGGTCATCAAGGTGGTCCGCGAGCTGACCGGGCTCGGCCTCAAGGAGGCCAAGGACCTGGTGGACAACGCCCCCAAGCCGCTCAAGGAGGGCGTCAGCAAGGAAGAGGCCGAGCAGATCAAGGCCAAGCTGGCCGAAGCCGGCGCCACGGTGGAGATCCAGTAAGGCGAAGGCCTGGGCTTCCAGAGACGAGCGGCCCCGCCCTGCACGGGCGGGGCCGCTCGTCTCTCGTTGACAGCGTCACACCCTTGCGCTAGCATATTACCTTGCCACTGCTGTTGTTTGCCGTCAGTGGCAGGTGACCAATGCCAGCACCACCCACCGGTCTCCGGGCTCGTCCCGGATCCCGCACTCAAACCGTACCGCTGTCTTTCAGGTTCGGCGCGGGTGCGCATAGTTCCTGCAAGCGGACTCCATCCTCGTGGCGATGCAACGACGACGTCCTTACCCTGGGGGATCCGTGATGCCTCCCGGTCGCCACCCCCATCCACGGGGTGGGCGGCGGGAGCGGCCGCCCGTCCCGGCCACAGCTGCGGCAGGCGAGCGGCCATCGTCGAGCCGTTGTGGATCTTGAGCCGAAGGGGTGTGAGGGCATGCCACGCGTGGTCAAGAGCGGGAAGCGCGAGCGGCTCAGCTTCGGGCGAATCAACGAGGTCCTGGAGCTCCCGCACCTCATCGAGGTCCAGCTCAAGTCCTAT
>QGUQ01000171.1 GCA_003242195.1 Bacillota bacterium
TCGGCAACGCCGTCCCTGCCTTTCCTCCGTGGATTCCCCCGCCCCGCGCAGGCCCCCGCCCGCAGCCTATGCGGCGAACCCCACCCAGTACACCGGCCCACGCCCCGGGCCTTAGCCCAGGTCGCCCAGGGCGTGGAGCACCAGGCCCGCCGTCAGCACCCCCGCGGTCTCGGTACGCAGGATCCGCGGTCCCAGGGTGACCACCCGCGCGCCGGCGGCGCGGGCCTGGGCCACTTCCTCGGGATCCCAGCCGCCCTCAGGCCCGATCAGGATCAGCACCCGCCGCCCCGCCGCCGGCCGCCCCCACTGGCGGGCCGCCTCGTCCAGCACGACACGGAGCCCGCAGGACTCCTCTTCCTCCCAGGGCATCAGGACCAGGTCCCAGGACGAACCGGCCAGTAACGCGGCCAGCGTCGTCAGCGGGCGCACCGCGGGCACCGCCGCCCGCTGGGCCTGGCGGGCGGCCTCCCGGGCGATGCGTTGCCACCGGCGGAGTCGCTCCGCGGCCGCCCGCTCGTCCGGCCGGCTCACCGACCGTCGCGCCAAGAGGGGGACGAACTCCCGAATCCCGACCTCGGTCCCGTGGCGGATGACCTCGTCCATCTTGGCGCCCTTGGGCAGGCCCTGGGCCAGGGTGATCTCCAGCGGGGGCTCGCTACTGGGCAGCCGCCGCTCGGGCAAGACCGTCGCCCGGGACGACGACGCATCCACCAGCCGGCCCAGCCACCGGTCCCCGGCCGGCGTCACCACGACGACGGCATCGCCGGCGTGCAGCCGCAACACCCGGACCAGGTGGTGGGCGTCCTCCCCGGCGATCGTCACGGGCTGGCCCGGTTCCGCCTCTTCTTCGATGAAGACGTGGGGGAAGAACATGCCATCGCCCGCCTCACAGGCCCCGCCCGGCGGCGTCCGCCCGGCGAAGCAGCAGTGCGACCCACCCCTCCGCCTCCCGGCGCTCCTCCACCTGCCAGCCCAGCTCCGCGTAGCGCCGAACCACATCCTCCGTCCCGGAGGTGCCGGCCACCAGGCCGGACAGGGCGATCCGGCCCTCCGGAAGCGTCAGGCTGTCGAGGTGGGGCGCCATCCCTACAAGCACGTCGGCGGTGATGTTGGCCACCGTGAGGTCGGCCGGCAGCCCGGGCCGCCCCGGCTCCGCGGGCCCGCCACCGGCGTCCGCGGCCGCCTCGTCCGCGCTCCGCAGGAGCTCCTCCGGCGCGGCCTGCAACACCTCGACGCAGGCGGAGACCCCGTTGCGTTCCGCGTTCTCCCGGGCCACCCGCACGGCGGCCGGGTCGACGTCGATGGCCGTCACCCGCTCCGCGCCCAGCAGCGCCGCCGCGATCGCCAGGATCCCCGAGCCGGTGCCCACGTCCAGCACGGCCCGGGCACCTTCCTCCACGGCCCGTTCCACCATCTCCAGGGCCAGGCGCGTGGAGGCATGCTGCCCGGTGCCGAAGGCCATGCCGGGGTCGAGGACCAGCCGCACCCGGTCCGGCGCCGGCGGCGAGGCATCGAGATGCCAGCTGGGGACGACGAGAAGCCGCCGCCCGACTCGGATGGGATGGAAGTACTGTTTCCAGGCCTCCGCCCAGTCCTCCTCGCGGATGGCCCGCACGGCCGGAGCCCAGGGCCCGACGGCAGGGAACGCCTGCCGCACGCCGCGCCAGCGCTCCCCCAGGGCCCGGTAGCGCGCCTCGAAGTCCTCCTCGGGCAGGTACGCCCGCAGGCGCACCAGGTCCCCGCGGGTTTCCCACGCCAGTCCCGCTTCCACCACGTCCAGGATGGCCGCCGCGGCCGCCTCGGCCGCGTGCGGCGGCACGTCGATGACCATCTCCAGCCAGCGCACCGCCGACGCCCCTCGTACTCCCGGTGACCGGGCCGCTTAGAAGTTGAACGCGTCCTTGACGCGCTTGAAGAAGGATCGCTCTTCCACCACCGGCTCACCGCGCAGGCGGGCTAGCTCCAGGAGGAGCTCGCGCTCGCGGTCGTTGAGGCGCCGGGGCACCTCCACCCGCACGCGGACCACGTGATCACCGCGGCCGCCGTGGCGGAGGCGGGGCATGCCCTTGCCCTTGAGGCGGATCACGTGGCCCGGCTGGGTCCCCGGCGGGATGATCAGCTCTTCCTCCCCGTCCAGGGTGGGCACCTGCAGCCGCGCACCCAGCGCAGCCTGGGCGATGCCGATGGTGACCTCGTCGACGATGTCGTCCCCCTCTCGGCGGAAGCGGGGGTGCGGCCGGATGCGAACGCGAACGTAAAGGTCACCGGGCGGCCCCCCGTGCCGGCCGGGCTCGCCCTCGCCCCGCAGCCGCAGGCGCATGCCGTCCTCGACGCCGGCGGGCACGTGCAGTTCGATGGTCCGCCTCCGCATCACCCGCCCGCGTCCCCCACAGCGGGTGCAGGCCGCTGCGGCCAGGCGCCCCATTCCGCCGCAGCGGGGGCAGGTCTGGACGGTGACGAACTGGCCGAAGGGCGTTTGCCGGGCAGACCGCACCTGCCCGGTGCCACCGCACTGCTCGCAGGCATAGAGCCGCCCACCCTCGGCCCCGGTTCCCCGGCATTCGGGACAGGCCTCGGGGCGCTCGATCTCCAGCTCCCGCGACCCGCCCCGGGCTGCTTCCTCCAGGCTGAGGCTCATCTCCACCTCCAGGTCCGCACCCCGCGAGGGCGCCGCGCGGCGGCCGGCCCGCGGCCCGCCACCGAAGAAGGCGTCGAAGATCTCGCCCAGGTCGAAGCCGGCGAAATCCCCAAACCCGTCGAAGCCGGGCGACCCCGCCGGGCCACCGGCATGCGCGGGCCCCGTCCCCGGGCCGCCGCCGGCCCCGACCCCGGCGTGGCCGAACTGGTCGTAACGGGCCCGCTTCTCGGGATCGCTCAGGACCTGGTAGGCCTCGTTGATCTCCTTGAAGCGCCGTTCCGCCTCGGGATCGCCGGGGTTGGCATCCGGGTGGTAGCGGCGGGCGAGCCGCCGGTACGCCTTCTTGATCTCTTCCTGCGAGGCGTTCCGGGGAACGCCCAGGACCTCGTAGTAGTCCCTGGCCACGCCGCACCTCCCCCTTTCGCCCGATGCCCGGCGCCGGCGGCCGGTTCGGGGACGCCCCCCGCTGGAATCGTGAAGGACCCCCCTCGGGGTCCTTCCGCGGTTCCCCGCCGCGGCCGCGATACCCGCCTACCGGCACCGGAGCCCGTCACGCGTCGGTGGTACCGGTCCGCTCGTCGTCCTTCTTCTTGTAGTCGGCATCGTAGACGTTGCCGCCGGACGCCCCGCCGCCGGTACCGGTGTCCCCGGACGCGGAGCCGCCCGCCGCGGCCGCCTGTTGCTCGTACACCTTCTTCCCGATCTCCAGCAACGCCTGGGACAGTTCTTCGGCCTTGCGGCGGATCTCCGCCGTGTCCTCGCCCCGGGCCGTCTTCTCCAGGTCGTCGATGCGCTCCTGGATCCGGCGGGCCACGTCGGCGTCCACCTTGCCCTCGTGCTCCTTCAGCGTCTTGCGGGCCTGGTAGATCAGGCTGTCCGCCTGGTTGCGGGCCTCGATGAGCTCCTTGCGCTTGCGGTCCTCTTCCGCGTGCTGCTCGGCCTCGCGGATCATGCGCTGAATCTCTTCCTCCGACAGCCCGCCCTGGGACTTGATGGTGATCTTCTGCTCACGGCCCGTGCCCCGATCCTTGGCCGACACGTGCACGATGCCGTTGACGTCGATGTCGAAGGTGACCTCGATCTGGGGCACACCCCGCGGGGCCGGCGGGATCCCGTCCAGGATGAACCGGCCCAGCGACTTGTTGTCCTTGGCCAGCGGCCGCTCGCCCTGGACGACGTGGATCTCCACCTGCGTCTGGCCGTCGGCGGCCGTGGTGAACACCTTGGACGCCGAAGTGGGAATGGCCGTATTGCGCGGGATCATGGGCTCGACCATGCCGCCCAGCACCTCGACGCCCAGGGTGAGGGGCGTGACGTCCACCAGGACCACGTCCTTGACCTCGCCGGCCAGGACGCCCGCCTGGATGGCCGCGCCCAGGGCCACCACCTCATCGGGGTTGACGCCCTTGTGGGGCTCCTTGCCGAAGAACTCCTTGATGGCCCGCTGGACCGCCGGAATGCGGGTAGAGCCGCCCACCAGGATGATCTTGTCGATGTCGGACGGCTGGAGGCCCGCATCCTTCAGCGCCTGGCGCACCGGCCCCATGGTCGCCTCTACCAGGTCCGCCGTCAGCTCCTCGAACTTGGCCCGCGTCAGGGTCATGTCCAGGTGCTTGGGGCCGCTGGCGTCGGCGGTGATGAAGGGCAGGTTGATGTTGGTGGTCAGCGTGGACGACAGCTCGATCTTCGCCTTCTCCGCCGCTTCCTTCAGGCGCTGCAGGGCCATGCGGTCCTGGCGCAGGTCGATGCCGTGCTCGCGCTTGAATTCCTCGGCCAGCCAGTCGATGATGCGCTGGTCGAAGTCGTCGCCGCCCAGGTGGTTGTTGCCGCTGGTGGCCTTGACCTCGAACACGCCGTCCCCCAGTTCGAGGATGGAGACGTCGAAGGTGCCGCCACCCAGGTCGAAGACGAGGATCTTCTGGTCCTCGCCCTTGTCCAGGCCATAGGCCAGCGCGGCCGCCGTCGGTTCGTTGATGATGCGCAACACCTCGAGCCCGGCGATGCGCCCGGCGTTCTTGGTGGCCTGCCGCTGGGCGTCGTTGAAGTAAGCCGGCACGGTGATGACGGCCTTGGTGACCTCCTCACCCAGGTAGGCCTCGGCGTCCTGCTTCAGCTTGCGCAGGATCATGGCCG
>QGUQ01000172.1 GCA_003242195.1 Bacillota bacterium
GTGGCGCGGGGGCGGCGCGGGGGGGGGGGGGGGTGGTCAATGGTCGTGAAAGCACGGGCGGGAAAAGGAAGAGAGGGCCGCGCGCGGGGCGGGGGGGGGGGGAAGGACCCGCCTCTCCGTCATTCGCATGGTGCGGGCCGCCATCAAGAACACCGAGATCGAGCGCGGTCACGAGCTCACCGACGACGAAGTCCTGGAGGTGCTGGCCAAGGAGAAGAAGCAGCGCCAGGAAGCGCTGGAGGAGTATCGCAGGGCCGGCCGCCAGGACCTGGTCCGGCAGCTGGAAGAGGAACTGGCGATCCTCGCCGATTACCTACCGGCGCCCCTGAGTGAGGAAGAACTGACCGAGCTGGCCCGGCAGGTGATCGCCGAGGTCGGTGCCAGCGGGCCCCAGGACATGGGAAAGGTGATGGGCCGGCTGATGCCGCAGATCCGCGGCCGGGCGGAAGGCGCCGAGGCCAGCCGGATCGTTCGCCAGCTGCTGTCCGGCCAGTGACCGGCCCGATCCCGAGTACCCGGCCCCGCCTCCCGCGGGCGGGGCCGGCGGCGGAGCCGGGCTGCCGACTCACCGGGGGCGGGCGGCCACCCGGAGCCGACCGCCAGTCCGGGAGGGGAGCGAGGCGGGTGAGCAAGACCGGGCGACGGGTGGCCTGGATCATCGCGGCTGCCGTGGCCTTCCTGGCGGGGCTGGCGGGTTTCCCGGCCCCCGCGGCGACGGGGGCCGCCGGGGAGGGGAACGGTGCCCGCGTCCTGGTCATCCCGGTCAGGGGCAACATCGAGCCGGGGCTGGCCCGGTTCGTGGAGCGCGGGCTGGCCACCGCGGAGCGCCAGGGCGCGGTGGCGTTCCTGGAGATCAGCACCTTCGGCGGCCGGGTGGACGCGGCCACGGACATCCGGGGCGCCATCGACCGGGCCGTCGCCGCCGGCGTACGGGTGGTCGGCTGGGTGCCCGACCGGGCGCTCTCGGCCGGTGCCCTGATCGCCATCGCCACCCAGGACCTGTACATGGCGCCGGGTGCGACCCTGGGCGCCGCCGAGCCCCGGCCTGCGGATGAGAAGACGGTCTCCTTTGTCCGGGCGGAGTTCGAGGCGGCGGCCAGCAGCCGTGGCCGCGACCCGCGGGTGGCGGCGGCCATGGTGGACAAGAACGTCGAGATCCCAAACCTGGTGGGGAAGGGCGAGATCTTGACCCTGACAGCGGACCGGGCCCGGGAGATCGGTTTCATCCAGGGCCTGGCCGCTGACCGGCAGGCGGTCCTGGAATCCGTCGGCCTCGCCGGCGCGGCGGTCGGCGAGCTGGCGACCACGCCGGCGGAACGGGTCGCCCGCTTCGTCACCGACCCCGTCGTGGCCCCCTTGCTCCTGTCCATCGGCATGGCCGGGCTGATCGCCGAATTCTACGTGCCCGGCTTCGGCTTCCCCGGCATCGTGGGCATCATTTCCCTGGTCCTCTTTTTTGGCGGCCACCTTCTCGCGGGCATGGCCGGGTGGGTGGTCGGCCTGCTGTTCCTCGTCGGCCTGCTCCTCCTGGGAGTGGAAGTGCTCGCGCCTGGCTTCGGCATCTTCGGTGTCGCCGGCTTGGTGGCGGTGGGGACGGCCATCGTCCTCGCCACCGGAGACCTGTGGACGGGCCTCCAGTCCCTGCTGATCGGCCTGCTGGTGACGGCGGTGGTGGTCGCCGTGCTGGCGCGGTACGCCGGGAGCCGCGGCCTCTGGCGGCGCCTGGCCCTGCCCGTGCGGCTGGCCGGCGAGGAGGGCTTTCGTGCCACCGGCACGCGACCGGAACTGGTGGGTCAGACCGGTCGGGCCCTGACGCCCCTCCGTCCCGCCGGCGCCGCCGAGATCGCCGGCGAGCGCGTGGACGTGGTGACGGAAGGCGAGTTCATCGCGCCGGGCGACCCGGTGGTCGTGGTTCGAGTGGAGGGGCCGCGGGTGGTGGTCCGCCGGGTGCCGGCGGACTCGTCCCCGGAGGGCCGGTAGGACTCGTTCATAGGGCCAGGCGAAGGTCCCTCCGGCGGTGGGGCACGCCGCCGGACCGGCCGCGGGTACCGGGTGGAGCGACGAAGCCACCGCGGCGGAGGAACCGGAGCCGCGGGGAGGGAAACCTTTCCGCAGGCTTCCAACCGGGAGCCGGGATCGACCGCCCGCTGGGGCCGGGTCGGCGCCAAGGCGGCCGGAACCCCACGGGCAGGCGGGCTCGCAGGCGGGCGGCCGGCTAGTAAGGAGGTAACGCGGTGACGGGTCTTTCCCTGCCTGTGCTCCTGATCGTGATCGCCCTGATGGTCGTGGGGCTGGCCATCCTCTTCAGCTTCATCCCCATCGGGTTGTGGATCTCCGCTCTAGCGGCGGGCGTGCGCGTCCCCATCATCACCCTGATCGGCATGCGCCTGCGGCGGGTGCCGCCGCACCGGATCATCAACCCCCTGATCAAGGCGGACAAGGCCGGGATCGACGTCAGCCTGGACAAGTTGGAGGCCCATTACCTGGCCGGTGGCAACGTGGATCGGGTGGTGGATGCCCTGATCGCCGCCCAGCGGGCCGAGATCCCGCTGACCTTCGAGCGGGCTGCGGCCATCGACCTGGCGGGGCGCGACGTCCTGCAGGCCGTTCAGGTCAGCGTCAACCCGCGCGTGGTGGAGACGCCGGTGGTGGCGGCGGTGGCCAAGGACGGGATCGAGTTGCGGGTCAAGGCGCGGGTGACCGTCCGGGCGAACATCGACCGGCTGGTGGGCGGTGCCGGCGAGGAGACCATCATCGCCCGAGTGGGCGAGGGCATCGTTACCACCGTCGGCTCGGCCGAGGACCACAAGGCGGTGCTGGAAAACCCCGATTCCATCTCCAAGGTCGTCCTCAGCAAGGGGCTGGACGCAGGTACGGCCTTCGAGATCCTGTCCATCGACATCGCGGACGTGGACGTCGGCCGTAACATCGGTGCCAAGCTGCAGATGGACCGGGCCGAGGCAGACAAGAACATCGCCCAGGCCAAGGCGGAAGAGCGGCGGGCGATGGCCGTCGCGGCGGAGCAGGAGATGCGGGCCCGCGTGCAAGAGATGCGGGCGAAGGTGGTCGAGGCCGAGGCCCAGATCCCGCTGGCCATCGCCGAGGCCTTCCGTCAGGGACGGCTGGGAGTCTTCGACTACTACAACCTGCGCAACCTGCAGGCGGATACGGAGATGCGCGCGGCCCTGGCCGGGGACGGGGAAAAGGGGCCGGAGGGCCGGCGCGATGGGGAAGAAGGGCGCTAGCGGCCGGCCGGTCGGGTCGGGAAGGGGGTGCCGACGATCTCCGAGTTCTTCGATTGGCTGTTGGACGATTCCATCCTCGCCCTCGTCCTTCTGGCCATTGCCCGCACCGTCTTCCGCGGCCTGAGGGAGTACAGGCAGCAGAGGCCCGGCCGTTCTTCGCCGTCCGCCTCCGGTCAACCACGTCCAGACGCCGCCGAACCTCCCGCCGTGGCACAGGGGCAGGCGCCTGCCGCGGAGGAACGCCCTGCCCTGCCACGGTGGCAGGACCTGCTGGAAGACCTGGAGTGGCTCTTCGGCGATGATCTGGGTGACGCGGACAAGAGGCCCAGCGATGAGATCGGCCGGGAGAGGGTCGAGACCGCACCGGCCAACGAGCCGCCCGTCGTAGCGGACCGTCCTCCCGCATCCGCCCTGCCGGAGACGGACGGAGAGGGCCGCAGCCGGGCCGCGGACCCCGACCTGCCGGATCGCAACGAGCCGCCCGCATGGGTGGTCCCGGATCTTCCGGCGGCAGGAGGCGAAGGAGAGGGCCTCCTGGAAGGCGCGGGAGTGATCGAAGGCGGACCCGCTCCCGGGTTGCACGAGGAGCCGGACGTACCCGCCACCCTCCACCGGCCCGGTGCCGGCATCGCGGCCCTCCCGGGCGAGCGTGCCGCCGCCAAGGTCCTGCGCTCCATCCCCGACGTACGGCTAGCCGTGCTCTGGGCGGAGGTCCTCTCCGCGCCTCGATCGTTGCGTCCGTGGCGCCCGGGCGGCCACCATTCCCCCTTGCGGTGACGCCATCCGCCCCTGCGATTCCCTCATATCCCCGCCTCCCGCACCGTAACCTTCACCGAAGGCTTGTGCATGCAAAGGAGGCGGGGACTTGGCTCGCGACCGGCCGGCGGCATCCCGGCCCCTGCGCACCTGGCTGGCCGGCGTCCAGCACGGCTTCCAGCAAGGCCTGGCCGGTGCCCTGGACCTCCCCCGCGACGCCATCCGCGACCTGCCCCGGCTGACCCTGATCGGGCAGGGCGAGCTCGTGGTGGAGAACCACCGGGGCGTTGCCCTGTTCGACCAGGAGCGCGTCCTCGTGGACCTTCCGGCGGGACGGCTGGAGGTGTGCGGGCACCGCCTGGTGATCGACCGCATCGACCGCGAGGAACTGGTGGTGACCGGCCGGATCGACGCCGTGCGCTTCCTGCCCGGGACGGGGGGCGACCGCCGGTGATGGAGCGGTTGTGGCGGTACCTGGAAGGCTACGTGGCCATCGAGGTCGCCGGCGGCGGACGGGATGGGGGCGAGGGGAACGGGCGGTCGCTGGAGACATTCCTCAACCTGGCAGCAGGCGCCGGGGTCACCCTGTGGCGGGTGGGCCGGGATGGGGGACGGCTCCGTGCCCTGATCGGCCTGCGCAGCGTCCCCGCGTTGCGCCGCGTGGTCCGGTCGGTCCGGTGCCGCGTGCGGTTCGGCCGCCGCTACGGCCTGCCCTTCGCCTGGCGC
>QGUQ01000173.1 GCA_003242195.1 Bacillota bacterium
CGCCCGGTCCGGTCCGCTGGAGCGGTTCCGGAGCCCCGGGCGCCGCCGCGCCGCCGGGCACCCCGGACCCCGTCGATCCCGTTCCAATGAGATCCTGCGCCAGGGCGGGACCGCAATCAAGGGTAAAGGGCCCTCCCACGCCGCGACGGGCCGATGTGGCCCGTCGCGCGCGCTGCCCTTGTTGTCTTCGGAAGACACTGCCCCGGTCCCTGCCGGGCCGGTCGGCCAGCCCGCCTCATCCGGGAGCCCGGGGCGCGCCGTCACCGGGAAGGCCGGGAGCCGAAGGCCCTCTCGATGGTGTTCCAGAAGGGGTCGTCCTCGTAACCCAAGCGCCAGATGGCGATGCCGCCCAGGCCGTGCTCCCGCACCATGGCGATGCGCTCCGCGAGAACCCGTTCGTCCAGATACCACACTTCCCGCTGGCCGGCCTCGCCGGTGTACGTGAAGTGGGGGTTGCCGCTGCGCGAATCCCGCTCCGGCGTGATGCGATGGCGCTCCAGGATCCGGCGGGCCTGCCACAGGGGGATGGGCGTCGAGTTGGCCTCGTTGCCCGGACCGGCCCCGGCCGGCCAGTCGTAGCCGTAAGCACCGACCCCCAGCAGGATCGCCCGTCGTGGCACGCCGCTGCGGATCAGCTCCCGGATGTTGGCCTCCACCCAGGGCCCTGGAGACACGGGGCCGGGGGCGCTACCGAGATAGTGCCGGTCGTAGGCCATCAGGATGACCCGGTCCGCGTGCCGGCCGAAGACCTGCCAGTTGTGGCCGCCGTGCACGGACGGGTCCACGTCCACCTTGGGGAAGGCCGAGATGTCCAGCCGCTTGTCCCGCGGGAGCGCGGCGTCCAGTTCACGGACGAACCGGGACATCAGCGGCTCCGCCTCCGGCGGCAGAAGCTCGAAGTCCACGTTGATCCCGTCGTAACCCCGCCGGCGGACCTCCTCCACCAGCGCGGCCACCGCCCGCTGGCGCGCCGCGGGGTCCACCAGGAATCCCGCCTCGTTCCCGCCGCTCTGCAGCAGGTTCACCAGCGGGACCACGGCGATGCCGTGCCTGCGAGCGAAGTCCAATACCTCGTCCCGGACCTCCAGCGGGTCCAGACTCCCGTCCGACCGGATGGAATACCAGAACGGGCTGATGGTGTCGATCAGGTCCGGCCGGCGCCGCACGGAGGGGAAGGAATCGCCGAAGACCGGTGACCAGCCGTTCTCGAAGAACCCCAGCACCTCCGGCCTCGGACCGGCCGCCGGCTTGCGCAGAGGCGCGCCATCGCCCGTAGGCCCGGGTTCCCGCGGCCACAGGGCGAGCCCCAGGAGAACCAGGCCGACCACGATCGCCCCTACCTGCCAGCGGCGGTCCGAACGCAGGCGGTCACCGATACCCTGCCAGCCTCCCATCGATGCCCAGAGGCCTGCAAGCCCGCGGGTCGTTCCGGGGCGCTCACCTCCTGGCTTCCGCGATCCGGATTCCCCGTCCCGCGGTCCCGGCGACGGGCGCCCGCCGGCACCGCCGTGATCCCCTCCATCATGTCCTGCCAAGCCTCATGCCCCCTTTCTTGGGCGCGGCCCGCCCCGCACCCCTCACCGGCCCTGGCGCTCGGGATACGGGACGGGGATGAATTGCACGGACGGGCGGCGGCCCCCCGGCTGGGGATAGAGATCCATCAGCCGGTACACTTCCTCGGGCAGGCCGCAGCGCACCTCGAGCCCCAGGGCGCGAAGCTCGTCGCAGCCGATGGGAAAGTCGTGGGTCCACCGCCCTTCGGTCAGCGCCGTGGCCAGCCGGCGGGCCCGTTCCTCCGACATGCGGTCCTGCAGCAACCGGAAGACCGTGTCGCGCACCTGGGCCACCGCCTTCCCCGCCACGTCCCCCAGCATCAGGGTGCGGTCGTCGACCTTGTCAGGCCCTTTCAGCCGGATGGCGGCCAGGATGGAGGCCGCGGGATAGCCGCCCAGCTGGGGGTCGACGGGCCCCAGCACCGCGTTCTCGTCCATCCAGACCTCGTCCGCCGCCAGCGCGATCAGGGTACCGCCGGACATGGCGTAGTGGGGCACCATGACGGTGACCGGACCCCGATGGCGGCGGATGGCCTCGGCGATCTGCTCGGAGGCCAGCACCAGCCCGCCGGGCGTGTGTACGATGAGGTCGATGGGCATGTCCGGCGGCGTGTAGCGGATGGCGCGCAGCACCTGTTCCGAGTCGTCGACGGTGATGTACCGCGTCAGCGGGATGCCCAGCAGGCTGAGCGACTCTTGGCGGTGGATCAGCGTGATCACCCGCGAGCCTCGTACCTGCTCCAGGCGCCGGATCAGCTGTAGCCGCTGGCCGTTGACGCGCCGCTGCTGCAGCACCGGATACAGGGTCCACAGGATCACCAGGAACCAGAAGAAATTGACCAGCAGGCCCGCCAACGCGTCGTTCACGCCCTCACCGGCCGGCCGAATGCCCGCGGCCCGCCGCCCGTAGTGTGCGCGGCGGCCCGCCTTTCTATGGAGGCCTTCGGCTGCAGGCGGCAGCGCCCGGTCCACGGAGGAAGGGGCATGTGCCCAGGGCGGTGGGCATTCCGGGGGGCAAGGCGGCACACAAGCCCTGCGGCGGCCATAAGAATGACGTGACGGGCAGCCGTCCCGGCTCCCATGGCGCCCGGCGGCAGCGGGCCCCGCCCTGTTCCGCCAAGGGAAGGAGGGGAGACTCCCATGACCTTGAAGCCCCCCTGGGATCGCGCCGTGACACCGATCCTCGCGGCGCGACCGCGCAAGCCGCGGGACACCGGCCTGACGATGATCATCGACAAGGGTCTCGGGCCCGCGGCCACCGACGACCTCGTGGTCACGGCCGCCGGCTACATCGACTACTGGAAGCTGGCCTTTGGCACACCGGCCTTCTACCCGCCGGCCGTTCTGGCTGAAAAGGTCCGCCGCATCCGCGAGGCCGGCATCGCCGTCTACCCGGGCGGAACCTTTCTGGAGGTGGCCCTCGTCCAGGGCCGCCTGCGGGAGTTCGTCGCCGCCGCCCGCGCCGCCGGCTTCACCCACCTGGAGGTCTCCGACGGCACGGTCGAGATGTCAGCCCGCGCTCGCCGGGAGCTCATCCGGGCCCTTCACCGCGAGGGCTTCGCCGTCGTCAGCGAAGTGGGGAAGAAGCACCCGGCCGATCGGGTGTCCACCCTCCACCTCCACCACCAGGTGCTGGACGACCTCGAGGCGGGGGCCGAGAAGGTGATCGTGGAGGCCCGGGAGTCCGGCCGGGGCATCGTCATCTTCGACGGCCACGGCCAGGTGGACGAGGAGGAACTGGAGGCGCTGGTGGCCGGCCTGCCCGATCCCGGGGTTCTCATCTTCGAAGCCCCCCACGCCCACCAGCAGCAGGACCTGATCCTCCGCTTCGGCCCGGCCGTCAACCTGGGCAACGTGGCGCCCGGGGACGTCCTCGCCCTGGAGGCGCTGCGCCACGGGCTTCGCGGGGACACCCTGCGGGCGGCACTGCTGCGCCGTCCCGAGCTGCGCCGCGTACCCGATCCCCCGGAGTGAGGAGCCCCCTCCATGACGGGAACCGACCAACCTCTGGTCCCTGCTGCCGGGCCGGCTTCGACCGCATCCCCTTTCGTTGCCACGGGTACCCCGCCCCTGGTGCTGGTAGCGGAGTTCTGTGCCGCCACCGGGCTGCGCACCCTGCAGGCCGCGGGGTGCCGGCTGCTGTACGAACCGGGCCTGGACCGGGACCCGGCCGCACTGCGACACCGGCTGGCGCGGGCGGACGCCCTCCTCGTCCGCAACCGCGTCCGGGTGGACCGGGACCTGCTGGAGCACGGTCCTCGGCTGCGGGTCATCGGGCGGCTCGGAGCCGGGCTGGACAACATCGACCGGGCAGCGGTGGAGGAACGGGGCGTCCAGGTGGTCTATGCCCCGGGAGCGGGTGCGCGGGCCGTGGCGGAGTTCGTCCTGGCGCAGATGCTGGCCCTGGCCCGGCACCTGGTCCCGGCCGCCCGCATGGGAGCCGCGGACGAGTGGGACCGTCAGTCCCTGGTAGGCACCGAGCTGGCCGGCGCGGAGGTGGGCATCTTGGGCCTGGGTCGCATCGGCCGCCAGCTGGTGCCCCTGCTCCGCCCCCTGGTGAGAGCCGTCAGCACCTTCCATCCGCGCCAGGGCCCCGGCGATCCCTTGTGGCGACGCCTGGGGGTCCGCTGGCGCCCCCTGGAGGAGCTGCTGGCGGCAGCCGACTATCTGGTGGTCTTGCTGCCGCTGGGTCCGGAGACACGGCAGCTGCTGGATGGCTCGCGCCTTGAGCGCCTCAAGGCGGGTGCTCGCCTGGTGGTCGCCGGCCGGGGAGGCGTCGTGGACGAGGCGGCCCTGGCACGCCTGTTGCGCTCCGGCCGGCTGGCGGGGGCGGCCCTGGACGTTCGCGCCGTGGAGCCGCCGGGCCCCCACGATCCACTACGGGGACTTCCCGGCGTGCTCCTCACCCCCCACATCGCCGGCCTGACCGCGGAGGCCCAGGCCAGGGTCGCCGTCATGGTGGCCGCCGACGTGGTCCGCGTCCTGTCCGGGTCCCCTCCGCTGCACCCGGCCTGGCCGCCCCGTGGGATCGCTCCGTCTCCGTAAAGTTTCGGGAGGGGTCGGGGGGTCCAAAAAGGAAGGAAAAACCCCACCGAGGGTTGTCCGGGTTAGGACCCCAAACCCCACCCCAAAAAAAG
>QGUQ01000174.1 GCA_003242195.1 Bacillota bacterium
ATCTTCTCCCGAAGGGTTTTGGCGCGGGGTGACCTGGCCGGGGGGTTAATGCCCATCAGGCGGGCAGGGGGGGTGGGGCGGGCGGAGGCCGCCGCCCGCCGCTTTGGTGTGCTGCCGTCAGACTATGACCCCGCCGCGCCGCTGGCCGACCGGGAGCGCGCGCTAAGGCAGGCGCTGCGCCGCGCGGGGCGCCCGTGGCCCGAAGTGCCGTGGCCAGCGGCGTTTCGTGCAGCGGGGCTGGATCCGCAGGATCCGGCCTTGCGTAGCGTGCGGAAGATCCTCTCCATCCCCGATCCGCTCCTGGACCGTTGTGACCGGATGGGCCTGTCGCGCAGCGCGGCGGAAGCCCTAGCGGAGTTGAGGGACGACGAAAAGGCCGCCGCGCTGCTGGACGCTGTGGAGAAGGCCGGCGACCCCGGGCTGGTCACACCGGCGGTGGACCTGCTGGTGGCGGATCCGTCGTTGGACCCCGCGCGGGCCGTCGAAGTGGTGCTGGCGTCGCGGCGTGCAGTCGATGCCGCGCGGCGGTCGGCCCGTGAGCGGGGGGATGACGGCCAGCTTTCGGTGAGCAAGCCGCCCTGCCCGCCGGCGGAATTCGAGCGGCTGGTGGCAGCGTTGCGACAGGCGGTGGCGCTGCTCGAAACATGGGCCCTCGCGGAATACCAGCGGGGGTCGGTGCGGCTGTGGGTGGAGAGGTTGCTCGATGCAGTTCCAATCGAGTGCCGCACGAATAGGGAAGGCTAGGTTGTGTTCCTCCAGGGAGCGCTGGGAGCGCGGGGTGGTTGGCCATGCGTGGAGAATTCCGTTGACGCAGGCGCGATGACAACGTATGATGGTGTCACACAACGTAAACCCGAAGGAGGCCGCCTGATGGCAACGCTGTCGGTTCGTGTGAGCGACGAACTGAAGCGCATTCTCGAAGCGCGCGCGAAGGGGCAGCACCGTCAGCTATCGGACCAGGCCCGGCGTTACCTGGAAATCGGGCTGATTGCGGAAGACAACCCCGATCTGTCTTTTGCCATGATTGAAGCGATTCTGGAGGCGAAGGCGGAACTCGACGCGGGGTTGGCGGAGCCGTACCCGTTTGACGACGAGCCTTCCGATGGAGCCGTACAAGATTGAAGCCGCTCCCCGGTTCAACCGGATGGTCAAGCGGCTTCCGCCCAACTTGAAGCGGGCCTTGGACGAAGAGGTACGGCGCATTGCGGCCAACCCCTACAAAGGGGACCGTAAACGTGGCGTTCTGCGAGATGTGTTTGTGGAGAAATTTCAGGCTGTCAACGATCAATGGCTGATCGCCTATCGGATCGACGAAGAGCGGCGTGTGGTCCAGTTGATGGCGTTCGGCCAGCACGAGAATTTCTATCGAGATCTGAGCCGCGGTCTTCGGTAGGGGCGGATCCTGACCCCGGACGCAAGTCCGGGGTTTTTCATTGGCGGGCGTCGGTGGGTCGGGTCTGACATTCTTTGACTATTCGCCTTTGGAGGGAGAAGGAACAATGAAGGTTCGGAATTGGCGCAGGGCTTGGCTTGTCTGCATGGTGGCGCTTGCCGTGGTGTTGGCGGGGTGTGGCGCCCGTCCACAGGAACAAGTCGATCTTCGCGTACAGGAGATGTCCGGGAAGGACGCGGTGGTTCATCTAAAAGAAGGGCCGGTGCTCTTCGTCGCCTATTGGTGCCCACACTGTGAGCACTTCCTGGCGACCGCCCGTGCGGCGGGCCTGGACCGCCTGCCGACGGTCGTCAGCATCTGGCCCCGAGAGGGCGACACCTTGGAAGATGTCGTGCGCGAAACGAAGGCCAAGCTGGAGCGGACGGGCTGGGGAGGCACGCCGTTTTATGTGTTGATGGGGGATCCTCCGTCGTACGTGAAGGGCACGCCGACGCTGGCGTGGTGGGACGGCCGGCGGATCCAGGTGAAAAACCCGCTTGAAATGCGCCCAGGCGAGCTGAAAGAGCTGATGCGTCAAGTCGCTTCAAGCGATCAGTAAGTTTGGGCACGATTCCTCTGTTGGGGGCAGGGTGTTCTGGGGCGGGGAGCCTCCCCGCCCCTAATGTGTTCAGGTGAAGGGTGTCCTTCAGTTGACAGCCGCCAGCGGGACTTCTCCCGCTGGCGGTTTGTTTTGGGGAGGGTGTGCCATGTTTCGCTGGGGACCGGACGATGTCGTGCGGGTCATTGCCGGCGAGTACGACATCAGCCGGCACCGGACTTGGCACGGGGACTGGGAGGAATTGATGGCCACGTTGGCGGGCCTGGCGGAAACGTCCGGGCGCGAGATCGCACAGCTCCTCCGGCAACGGGCCCAGGCTATCGTTGCCCGCCCGGTTCCCCCGGCGGATTTCGATGCGATGGATGCGGTCATGGCGTTGCTTCAAGACCTGGACCTGGGACAGGGGGATGCTTGGGCCGCCAGCCTACTGGGGCTGGCGGAGGTTTTCGAGCACGACGGGCCGGCGATTGCGCGGTCGCTGGAAGCCCAGATCCGGGATGCGCGGTGGGCGTCGGGGCGGTGCCCGGAGTGCGGCGGGCCGTTGGACGAAGACCGGTGGAACGAGGGCTTCCGCCCGCTGGAGGGAAGGGTGTGCGCAGCGTGCGGGGTGGTGTTTCGCCGTGACTGAGGGGCCGCCGAGGGAAGGCCGGTGCCCGCTGGGGACGGCCTGCACGGGGCCTTCGCCCTCTTGCCTGTATTGTGCTTGCCGCCGAAGCCGTCCCTGTGAGACCTGCCCAGTCCGTTGCTGCTGGCGCGAAGATGCGCAGAGCTGGTTGGAAGATGTGGGCGGGGGACTGGAACTGGACACGGTGTGGTGGCCCCCGGTGCCGTTGCCCGCCCTCCCGCCCCTGGTTCCCATCCTCGCATCATCCGTTCGGCGTTTGCCCGACTGGCCCGCATGGGGGGTCCGGTGGGATCGGGTGTTGTCGAAAAGCGGGCGGCAGGTTCAGCAGCGGTGGCTGAGGGGAAACCCGCAGCAGGTGTTGGGGATCCCTTTGGGTACGGCTGTCGTGGCGACCCTCATTGGCCCCGATCCGGTCATCGAAAGCCTGTGGACCTATCAGTGGCAGAACCGGATTTGGGAGCGTATCGCCGGGGCGCGGTTTTCACTGGTGATCGGGCCGAACTACAGCGTCTACGGCGACCACCCGCGGTTTGAGCACCGGCTGAACATCAAGCGGTCGATCCTGGCGGCAGCGCGGATGCGGATGTTCGGCGTGCCGGCGGTGCCCAGCGTCTACGTCTGGCGGATGGAGGACGTGGACGCTCTGGCCCGGTGGGGGAACGAAGTGGGGCTTGACGCCCTGGCGGTGAACTTCCAGACCTTCTACAACTACCGGGAGTGGGATCGGGTCCTCCCCCTGCTTCTGGCCCTCCGCGACGCGCTGCCGCAAGGGGTCCGCTGGTTCTTCCCCGGCGTATCGTCGCGGGAACGGATCGAAGTGCTGCGGGAGCTGTTCCCCGGCGCCGTGTTTCTGACCCTGCGGCCCTATGAGTGCGCTGCCCACGGGCGGCGGCTGCGGGACGACGGCAGGGAAGAGAGGATCCTGGCGCGGCCCGAAGACCTGCTGGAAGAGAACCTGCGGGTGGTGGCGCGCTGGGCGGAAGGAGGAAGGAGCAAAAGCGATGCGCGAGATACGTTACCGGTTCGTGTGTGACGGTTACGGGCGCGTGGTCGAAGGCAACCGGGTGTTGGAGAGCCCGGAGGACATCATGATGGAGGATGAGGAGCCGGCGCTGCCCTCGGGCTGGCTGGAGATCTACGCTGAGGACGAGGACCGGGTGTACACCTGTTGCTCTTGGGAGTGCGTCGAGATGCTGGCGAACCGCGGCGGGGGCAGGCTGGCGGCGGCGAACAGGTAGGAAGCTTGCTGAGTGTATGGTCAGGCAATATGATAGTCACAAGGCGCCGAACCCGATGAGCGGAGGGGTTGGAGTGGCGATCTTCGTTCTCGATGTGGAAACCACCGGCCTGAACCCCCGCCGTCACCGCATAATCGAGGTGGCCTTGATTGAGCTGGACGATGCGGGAAAGACCGTTGACGAGTGGACCACGCTGGTTCGGCCCGAGGGTGGTGAAGTGGACAAGGAGGCCCTGGCCGTCAACGGGATCCGCCCAGAGGAGATCGCTCAGGCGCCGCCTGAAGGCAAAGTAGCCAGGGAGCTAGGCCGGCGGCTACTTCCGGATGCCACGATCATTGCCCACCACGCGCCGTTCGACCTGGGCTTTCTCCACTTCCTCTTCGTCCGGCATGGACTGCCGCCTTGGTCCGGGGATTTCATCTGCACGCGCACGGCGTTCGGCGTGCTGGTTCCCGGCCAGAAACGGTCGTTACACAACGTCGCGGCCTATTTTGGTGTTCCCATCTCCGAGCGGCACCGGGCCTTGGGTGACGCCCGGGCGACGGCGGAAGTCTACCGGTGGCTGGCGGCCATGGCCGCCGCCCGGGGGATCGACTTGCACAACCTCCTGCTCCGCGATCCCGACCGCCCGCTGGCGTGGGTGCCGCCCAAGGTGCGGTGGTGGGAAGCGGCGTCGTAGCCCGTTGATGGCGTGGTTTGTTGGCTAGGCAAGACGTTGGGGTGCCCGGCTGTAGACTGGGCGTCAACTTTTGTGGGGAGGGTAACGATGACTCGCGAGGAGGCCATGGAGCGCTTTGGATTCGACCCGGAGGAAATCGGCAACCGTCC
>QGUQ01000175.1 GCA_003242195.1 Bacillota bacterium
CGTGGGCAGACATGGTGGACCCGTGCTGCTTAGCACGGGCCTGCCCCACCGGGCGGACGATCCCGCCCTGGAACTGGACCGGCCCCAGATCTACTTCGGCGAGCTTTCCGGCGACTTCTTCGTGACCGGTACGCGGGAGAACGAGTTCGACCACCCCGTTTCCAGCGACGAGAACGCCTACACGCGTTTCGAGGGCGACACCGGGATTCCGCTCACGCCCTGGAACCGGGTGCTGTTCGCCCTGCGGGAGAGGTCCCTGCGGCTGCTCACCTCGGGGGCCATCACGGCGGACAGCCGCCTGCACCTGGTGCCCCAGGTGGAGGAGCGGGTCCGGCGCGTGGCGCCCTTCCTGGTCTACGGAGACGACCCGTACCCGGTGGCATTGCGGGACCCGGCCAGCGGGGAGCGCCGCGTGTGGTGGGTGATCGAGGCTTACACCGTTACCGATCGGTACCCCTATAGCGAGCGGTTCCCGTGGCGGGGCCGGCCCGTCAACTACGTGCGCAACAGCGTGAAGGTGACCGTCGACGCCTACGACGGGCGCGTGACCTTCTGGGCGATGGACCAGGGCGACCCCATCCTGGCCGTCTACCGCCGGGCGTTTCCCGAGCTCTTTCGGCCCGCCGCGGAGATGCCCGACGAGCTGCGGGCCCACCTCCGCTACCCCGACGAGTTGCTGGTGCTCCAGGCGCGGGTCCTGGGCCGGTATCACATGACGAACCCGCTCACCTTCTACAACCAGGAGGACCCCTGGACCATCAGCCGCGAGAAGTACGGGCAGGCGGTGGAACCCGAGGAGATGCAACCCTTTTACGTGATCACGCGCCTGCCGGGGGAGCGGGAGCTGGAGTTCGTGTCTCTCCTGCCCATGAGCCCCGTGCGGGCGGGCCCGGACCGGGAGGAAACGCGGCTGCGCAACATGGTGGCGCTCCTGGTGGCGCGCTCGGACCCGGGACACTACGGCGAGCTGATCGCGTACACCTTCCCGAAGGAGCGCCTGGTGCCGGGTCCGGAGTTCGTGGAGGCGATGATCGACCAGGACGATACCATCTCGCCCCAGCTCACCCTGTGGGGCACCGGCGGCTCCGAGGTGATCCGCGGCCACCTGCTGGTGATCCCCATCGAGGACAGCCTGCTGTACGTGGAGCCCCTCTACCTGCAGGCCACGGGGAACCGGATCCCCGAGCTGCGGCGCGTCATCGTATCCGACGGGAGGCGGGTGGTCATGGCCTCCACCCTGGAGGCGGGCCTGCGGCAGCTGTTGGGTGAGGGCGCCGCGCCGCCGCCCGGCGACAGGGAGAAAGGCCAGGAGGGAGTCGGAGAGGAAGGGGGGGTGGCGCCGCCTTCCGGTACCGGCACGTCCGGGCCGGGGGCGCCCGGCGAGGAGCCGCGGACCCCGGGGACGCCGTCCCCCGAGCTCCAGGCGACCGTGCGCCGGCTGGTGCAGGTCTACCGGGAGGCCCAGCAGGCGCTCCGGCAGGGGGATTACCAGCGGTATGGGGAGCGCCTGGCCGAACTAGACCGCCTCATGGGCCAGCTCGAGGGCCAGGTCGAAGGACAAAACGACGCCGGGCGCTAGCGGCGTCAGGCCGGTGCCGTCACGTCCCCAGCGCCGCCGGCCGCCTCCCCCGCACCCGTCCAGCGGGCGGGCCCCGGGAAGTAGCGCTGGCGGAAGCGGCGCCCCAGCTCGACGGCTCGCGCCGCCGCCTCGGCCGGTGTGGTCGCGAACTCCAGTGCAATGGTCCGGCGGTGATCGATGTAGCGCCCGTCCACGGCCACCTGCCGGATACGGTCGGCCCAGCCGCCGGTGCCGGCGAGGACCACCACCGGCCGCCCGTTCAGATAGGAGGCGGAGAGCTCGCCCAGGGTTCCGTTGCCGCCGCCGATCATGATGACCGCGTCGGCAGCGTGGATCAGGACGAGGCTGCGCCACTCCATGCCCAGGCCGGTGGTGACCGGAACGTCGACCCAGACGTTTCCCTCCCGGGGATCGTCCCCCGGCAGGATGCCCACCGTCAGCCCGCCCGCCTCCCGGGCACCCCGGGAGACGGCCGCCATCACCCCGTCCCGGCCCCCGCTGAAGAGGATGGCACCGTGCCGGGCGATCTCCCGTCCCACCTCATAGGCCTGCTGGGCGAGGCGCTCGGGGATGCGTCCCGAGTCACCGATGACGGCGATGCGCAGGGGAGGGATCGTACCGCGTCCCTCCGTGCCGCCACCTGCCATGGCGCTGCCGGCAGGGCCGGCAGCGCGGGGTGGTTGTAGCGTCAATCCCCGTCACCTCCTGTGCGTCGTCTTTGCCCTCCCGTCCGGGACCGGCCACCCGGCCGGGGATCAACATGCGGGGTTGCGACCCTCGCCGCCCGCAGCCGGGAAGGGCCGCCGTTCTCCCGTCTCCTCGGCCGGCTGCCCGCCGTACTGCAGCAGCCACAGCCGGTAGTAGATGCCGCGGCGGGCCAGGAGCTCCCGGTGGGTACCGACCTCCCGGATGCGCCCGCGATGGAGGACGATGATCCGGTCGGCGTGCTGGATGGTGGAGAGCCGGTGCGCCACGATCAGGGTCGTACGACCGCGGGCCAGCCGCTGCAAGGCGGCCTGAATCAGCTGCTCCGTCTCCGTGTCGATGTTGGCCGTCGCTTCGTCCAGCACCAGGATCGCCGGGTCGTAGGCCAGGGCACGGGCCAGGGCGAGCAGCTGTCGCTGTCCCGCGGACAGGGTGGATCCCCGCTCGGTCACCGGCTCGTCATAGCCTCGGGGCAGCCGCCGGATGAACTCTTCTGCGTTGGCCAGCCGCGCTGCCATCCGCACCTTCTCGTCGCTGATCTGCTCGTTCCACAACCGGATGTTCTCCCGGATGTTACCCGTAAAGAGAAAGACATCCTGCTGGACGATGGCGATGTGGCGCCGCAACTCCTCCTGGGGCCACTCCCGCACGTCGATGCCGTCGACCCGCACGGCGCCCCGCTGCACGTCGTAGAAGCGGGCGAGCAAGTTGAGGATGGACGTCTTACCCGCCCCCGTGTGGCCCACGAAGGCAACGGTCTCTCCCGGCTCGACCCGGAAGGAGACGTCCCGGAGGACCCAGTTCTCATCCTCGTAGGCAAACCACACGTGGTCGAATTCCACCGCCCCGCGGACCCGCGCCGGTACCCGCGGCCGCTCGGGGTCGGTGATCCCGGGTGGTGTGTCCAGGATGGCGAAGATGCGCTCCGACGAGGCCATGGCCGACTGCAGGATGTTGAACTTCTCCGCCATCTCGTTGATGGGGCGGAAGAAACGCTGCAGGTACTGGACGAAGGCCACCAGCACGCCCAGCTGGAGCTCGCCTCCCGTCACCTGCCGCCCGCCGTACCAGAGGATCAGCGCCAGGGCCAGGGAGGACAGCAAGTCGATGACCGGCCGGAAGATGGCGAAGACGGTCACCTGGCGCAGGGTCGCCCGCAGATAGGCCCGGTTGATGGCCTCGAACTCGGCGAACTGCTCCCGCTCCCGCCGGAACACCTGGATCAGCCGCATCCCGGAGATGTTCTCGGACAGGAAGGCGTTGATGCGCGCCAGCCGCGTCCTCACCTCCCGGTAGGCGGCTCGCGCCTGGTTGCGGAAGATGACCGCCGCCGCCACCACCAGGGGCAGCACGGCGAATCCCAGGAGGGCCAGGCGCGCGTTGTAGGCGACCATGACGGCGGCGATTCCCACCAGGACGAACACGTCGCGGAAGAGGTTGACCAGGACGCTGGAGTACATCTCGTTGAGGGTTTCCACGTCGTTGGTGACGCGGGTCACCAACCGGCCCACGGGGTTGCGGTCGAAATAGGAAACCGACATCCGCTGCAGATGGACGAACACGTCTTCGCGGATGCGGGCGACGATAAGCTGCGCGGCCCGGTTCAGCAGGTAGCCCTGCCCGTAGGACAGGACGAAGGCCCCGGCCGCCAGTGCCAGGTACATCCAGGCGATGCGGGCGACCGCCGCCCGCTCTGGCTGCCGGAAGAGGCGCAGCTCCTCCCGGCTGAGCAACCGGGCCGAGTAGACTCCCGGGCGTCCCTGCGGCCCGGCGCCCGGCGCCAGCAGGACCGTCTGGCCCTCCCGGGTGTCCACCCGTAAGGCCGCCTCCGTGACGTCGATGGGATCGCCCGCGATGCGCGCCAGGTAATGGCGGCCGTCGGCCGCCTGGACCACCTGGAACCGGGGCGCCGACGCCACGGCAGGGTGGCGGCGCCATGCTTCCGGGATCCTGTCCTCGCGGATGAACAGGCGTCCCTCAAAGGGGACGGCCTCGGCCCGAGTCCCCTCCGGCAGCAGCGCCGCGGCTGCAGGTTCGAGGGCCACCCGCGGGCGGCCGGCGGCGCGGATGTGATCGTCGATGGCGGTCTTGATGAGCACCGGACCGGCCAGGTCGGCCGCGGTGACCAAGAGCAGGAGGACAATGCTGATCAGGATCGCGCCGGCGTGGGGGCGTGCATAGGCCAGGAGCCGTCGCATCAGGCGGCCGTCGTAGACCTTGCCGGTGTGTTCGTCCTCGAGGAAGTACTCCACTCCCGTCGCTCCTCCGTGGCGGCGGCCCGGTCCCGGGGGTGCCCGGGGCCGGGCCGCCGGTTGGTCCGCCGGGAGCCGCGGCGTGACAGGGTAGCCGCGCTCCGTCACTCCGCCCCTGCCCGCTCGGGCCCCCCG
>QGUQ01000176.1 GCA_003242195.1 Bacillota bacterium
CCACTTTAAATGTTTTTAAGGGGAAGTTTTGTGGGGGGTGGACGTGACGAAGTCGGGCTTGGGCACGGGGTGCGGATTCCCGCCCCCCGCGATCCGCCCTGCGATGTGGGCCATGTCCACCATCACCTTGGCCCCTACCTCGTCGGCGATGGCGCGGAAGCGGGCGAAGTCGATCACCCGCGGGTAAGCCGAAGCCCCGACCACGATGAGCTTCGGCCGGTGCTCGCGGGCCAGGCGCGCCACCTCATCGTAGTCGATCCGCTCCGTCTCCCGGTCGACACCGTAGGCCACCACCCGGTACAGCTGGCCGGAGAAGTTGACCGGGCTGCCATGGGTCAGGTGGCCGCCGTGGGCCAGGTTCATCCCCAGGATCGTGTCGCCCGGCTCCAGCGTGGCGAAGTAGACGGCCATGTTGGCCTGGGCACCGGAATGGGGCTGGACGTTGGCGTGCTCCGCCCCGAACAGGGCGCAGGCCCGCTGGCGGGCCAGCTCCTCCACCTGGTCGACGAACTCGCAGCCTCCGTAGTACCGGCGGCCTGGGTAGCCCTCGGCGTACTTGTTGGTCAGCACGGAGCCCATCGCCTCCAGCACGGCGGCGCTGGTGAAGTTCTCGGAAGCGATGAGCTCCAGCGTCTCTACCTGGCGCCGGTGTTCTTGCCGGATCCAGTGCAAGATCTCGGGATCGGTGGCGGCCAGGGCGCTGTTCACCCCTGTCTCCTCCTTTGCTGCCGATCCTTGTGGCAAGTGTTCGCAAGACCGGTCCCGTTCCCCTTCGCCGGGCGTCGGTGGCATGCGGTCGTTGCTACTGTAACTGAAAGGAACTTAGGATAGAAGAACTGACGTGACCGACGGAACCATGGCGCCGCCTCGGCCCGGTACGGGTGCCCCGGAGGAACCGCCGGGCGACGGGGTCCCCGGAGGCAGGGCGCCGGTCCTCTCCGCGCCCGGGACCACGGGCCCGGGCCGGTCCGGCGCACCCCCCTCGGGCCCGCGGCGGCGCCGCGGGAGGAGGATCCCGTGGAGATCGGCATATACAGCTTCGGCGAGCGCACCACCGATCCGGAGACGGGCCGCGTCATCAGCCCCGCCGAGCGGCTGCGGCGCCTCCTGGAGGAGATCGAGCTGGCCGACCAGGTGGGTCTGGACGTCTTCGGCATCGGCGAGCACCACCGCCCGGACTACACCGTCTCCGCGCCGGCGGTCGTCCTGGCCGCGGCCGCGGCCCGCACCCGGCGCATCCGCCTGACCAGCGCCGTCACGGTGCTGAGTTCCGACGACCCCGTGCGCGTCTTCCAGCAGTTTGCCACCCTGGACCTGATCTCCGGGGGGCGGGCGGAGATCATGGTCGGGCGCGGCTCCTTCATCGAGTCTTTCCCTCTTTTCGGCTACAGCCTGGACGACTACGACGAGCTCTTCGCCGAGAAGCTGGACCTCCTGCTGAAGCTCAGGGAGTCGGAGCGCGTCACCTGGTCGGGAAAGCACCGGGCGCCCATCGACGACCGCGGCGTCTACCCCCGTCCCCTGCAGAACCCGCTGCCCATCTGGGTGGCGGTGGGCGGGACGCCCCAGTCGGCGGTACGGGCCGGGCGCCTGGGCCTGCCCATGGCCTTAGGCATCATCGGCGGCATCCCCGCGCGCTTCCGCCCCCTGGTCGAGCTTCACCGCCGTGCCGCCGAGGAGGCGGGCCACCCCCGGCCGCGCCTCAGCATCAACTCCCACGGCTTCCTGGCCGACACGTCCCGGGAGGCGGCCGACACGGCCTTCCCCGCCTTCAAGGAGGTCATGGACCGGCTGGGACGGGAACGGGGCTGGCCGCCCCTGACCCGGGAACAGTTCGAGTTCTCCCGCTCCCTGCACGGCGCCGACTTCGTCGGCAGCCCGGAGGAAGTGATCGAGAAGATCCTCTACCAGCATGAGCTCTTCGGTCACGACCGGTTCCTCCTGCAGCTGACCGTCGGCACCCTCCCCCATAAGAAGGTGCTGCGGGCCATCGAGCTGTTGGGGACGAAGGTGGCCCCGGCGGTGAAGAAGGCCCTCGCCCGGTCCGGGAGCCGCGGCGAAGACGGGCAGCGGCCGGCCGGTGACCGCGGGAAGGGGAACGAGGCCGGGGCCGGGCGGCCCGAGTGAGCGGGCGGCCGGCGGGTCACACTGGAAACGGGAAGGTGATGGATCCCATGGCTCACCGGGAGCGACCCGCCGGCCCCCCGTCCGACCACCAGGACGAGCCGGTGCCAGACACCCAGCAGCCGCCGGCCGGCAGCGAAGAGGACCTGCGGGCGGCGGTGCGCCGGGCGGAGTCCCGTCCGGTCCCCACCCCCGTCAGCGGGCAGGGGGCGCGCCGGGTCATCTCTGCCGAGGCGGAGCGGCGCCAGGAAGCGGCGCGGGCGGTGACGGCCCAGAGCCCCGAACCGGAGGTCACCGGGGCGCCGGCCGGTGAGGGACAGCGGTTCTCCCAGCGGGACGAGGTCGAACCCGACGTCCTCTTGCCCCTGGAGTCCGTGCCTTCCATGCGCTTGCCGGGCGTGTGGCAGTGGCTGCCGGGCATCGTGACCACCCGCCTGCAGGAACTGGTCAACTGGGGACGCGCCAACTCCATGTGGTACCTGCTCTTCGGGCTGGCCTGCTGCGCCATCGAGATGATGGCCGCCGGCGCCTCCCGGACGGACCTGGACCGCATCGGCTCGGTGTTCCGCGCCAGCCCCCGCCAGGCGGACCTGATGATCGTCTCCGGCACCGTCACCGAGAAGATGGCACCGGTGGTCAAGACCCTCTACGACCAGATGGCCGAGCCCAAGTTCGTGGTCTCCATGGGGGCGTGCGCCACCAACGGCGGGCCGTACTACCAGGGCTACAACGTGGTGGACGGCGTGGACAAGATCGTCCCCGTGGACGTGTACGTGGCCGGCTGCCCGCCGCGGCCCGAGGCGCTGATGCACGCCATCCACCGTCTCCAGGACAAGGTGCGGGGAGTCCATGTCCCGCTCGGGCGTTGAAGGCCCGCGGGATTCCGGGTCGCCGCGGGGCACCGGTCCCGGAGCCCCGGGGCGACCCGGCCCCCGAGGGCAAGCCGGGCCCGGCTCGGACGCCGGGCCCGGCCGGGGTTCGTCCCCGGCACCCCGGGGCGGGCGGGAGTACCCGGCGGGCTGGCTCTACCCCTGGCAGCGGTACGTGGCGCTGTTCCTGCGCCGGATCGCCCGGGCGGGCTCCGTACCCGGTCCCGGCCACCCCGGTGGCGAGGAGGGGCCGGGGCCCTACAGGCCCCTCTGCCGCACGCGGGCCTGCCATTACAACCGGGACTGGATCTGCTGCTACGACCGCGTGGAACCCGCGCCGGTGGCGGTCATGGAGGCCTCCTTCTGCCCCCACGCCCTGTTCCTGGATCACCAGGAGCCCTAGGCCGGGACCTGTCCGCCCCGGCCGTTCAGGCCGCCCGGCCGTCTTGGGCCAGGCTCGCCATGTACTCGTCACCGTTGAGGAACCGTAGCGTGACCGCCAGCAGGGCCCTGCCGGCCACCAGCATCGCCCGCTCGTCGATGTCGAAGCGGGGATGGTGGTGGGGGTAGACGGCGTTCACTTCCGCATTGCCGGCGCCGGTGAAGAAGAAGCAGCCGGGGACGCGTTCCAAGTAGTAGGCGAAGTCCTCCCCGCCCATGACGGGCCTGATGCGCTCCACCCCCTCCACGCCCGCAAAGCGCTCGATGGTCTCGGCCACGAACCGCGTCTCTTCCTCGTGATTGAACAGGGCCGGGTAACCCCGCTCGTAGCGGAACCGGTACCGGGCGCCGTAGGCGGTGCACACGCCCCGCGTCACCTGCTCCAGGCGCGCCTCCACCAGGTCCCGGACCTTGGGTGAAAGCGTGCGGACGGTGCCGGTGATGGTGGCGGTCGCGGGGATGACGTTGAAGGCCGTCCCCGCATGGATGGAGCCCACCGAGATCACCGCGGGCTCCAGGGGGTCCACCATGCGCCCGACGATGTGCTGCAGCTTGGGAACCAGCTCGCACGCCACCAGGACCGGGTCCACCGTCTCGTGGGGCGATGCGCCGTGGCCACCCCGGCCGACGATCTCGATCTCGAAGCGGTCGGCCGCGGCCATGGCGTAGCCCGGGCAGTACCCGATCCGCCCGACCGGCATGGGCGTCCACAGGTGCGTGCCGAAGATGGCGTCAACCCCGTCCAGGCAGCCGTCCTCGATCATGGGCTTGGCGCCGCCGGGCGCCTGTTCCTCGGCGAACTGGTGGATCAGGACCACCCGCCCGCAGAGTTCCTCCCGCCGCCCCGCCAGCACGCGGGCCACGCCCAGCAGCGTGGCGGTGTGGGCATCGTGGCCGCAGGCGTGCATGACGCCGGGGACCCTGGAGCGGTAGGGCACGTCCTTCTCGTCCTGGATGGGCAGGGCGTCGAAGTCGGCCCGCAGGGCCACCGTACGGCCCGGCCGGCCGCCCTCGATGATCCCCACCACGCCGCGCCCGCCGACGCCGGTGCGCACCTCGACTCCGAAGGATTCCAGCCGCTCGGCGATGAAGCGCGGGGTCTCCACTTCCCGGAAGGACAGCTCCGGGTACTGGTGCAGGTGGCGCCGCCAGGCGACCATGTCATCATAAAGCGCGGCCAGTTGCCGGCCCCAGGAGCCCAGCATTCCTCCCACC
>QGUQ01000177.1 GCA_003242195.1 Bacillota bacterium
GGCCCAGGAGGAGGAACGACGCCGCCTGGCCCGCGACATCCACGACGGGCCAGCATCTGGGCTGGCCCGTCGTGGATGTCGCGGGCCAGGCGGCGTCGTTCCTCCTCCTGGGCCTGCAGCATCATCAGGCCCACGTGATAGCGGTGCGACAGATCCCGGGCCCGGCGCACCAGGTCGCTCAGCTTGCCGGAGAGCAGCTCGAGGGCCAGCCGGATCTGGGCGGCCAGTTCCTCCGCACGGCTCATGGTCTCGCCCAGGCGCCGCAACCGGCGCTCCAGTACGTCCCGCCGCTGGCGCAACTGGGACTCGCGCTCGCGCATGCGGGCCAGTTGCTCGTGGACCCGCATGGCTTCCTCGTAGGCTTCGCGGTAGGCTTCCTCCCCGTGCAGGGGGAAATGGCGCGAGATCTCCACCAGGCGCAGGCGTGCCCGCTGCTCCAGGCGCGCCAGCTGGTCCACCTCGTCGACCAGGCGCCGAACCTCCTCGCGGACCTCCTCCAGTTCCCGCGCCACCTCTTCGTACTCGTCCCGCGCCTGCTCGGCGATGAAGAAGACCTGCTGGTGCCCTCGCTCGATGGCGGTGATGGTGTCCCGCAGGACGCGATCGAGAGCCACCGGGTCCAGGGGCGCTACCCGCGCCGGCACGGCCCCCTCACCCCCGCCGGTACCCGCACGCTCATTCTGGTTATCGAACGCGTCCTTGGGCCCATTGAGCGCAGCCCGGGCGGGCGCCCTGTCGGGGCGGGAACGGACGGGCCTGTCCGCCGCGGCGGCTTCACGCCGCGACGGGCCATCCCCCCGGCCCTTGCCCGGCGAACAGGGCCACACCGGCTCCCATGGCGAGGAAGGGTCCGAAGGGGATCATGTCCCGCGGTCGCTTGCGTCCCGTGAGCAGCAGGACCGCCCCCGCGGCTCCCGCCGCCGTGAAGGCGGCCAGTAGCGCCACCAGGGTACCGGCGGGTCCCAAATAGAGGCCGAAAGCGGCAGCGAACTTCACGTCCCCGCCTCCCAGCCCGCCGGGTACGACCGCGGCCAGGAGGGCGAGGATGCCCCCGCCCAGGACCGCCCCGGCCAGGGGCGTCCACGGCGAGCCGTAGGTCCAGGCCGCCAGCGGCAGTCCGGCCACCGCCGCCGCCAGATTCAGGCGGTCGGGCAGCAGTTGCCACTCCAGGTCGATGGCCGTGGCCGCCACCAGCACGGGGACCAGCACCAGGGCGAGGACGAGGCGGAGAGAAGGCCCGAAAGCGGACCAGGCGATCGCGTACAGCGTGGCCACGGTGACCTCGATGGCCGGCCCGCGCCAGCCCAGGGGACGAGAGCAAGTGGGGCAAGACCCCCGCCATCGGACAAAGGGGGCGAGGGGGATCAGATCGCGGGAGACGAGGGGGCCGGGACAGGAGACGCAACGGGAGAAGGACCGCCACACCGGCTGCCGGCGGGGCAACCGGAGGACCGCCACGTGGACGGCTACACCCACCCACAAGCCCAGCATGGCCACCAGCAGCGTCACCGCTGACGACCCCCTTGCCGAGGTTCAAGCCGGAGGACCTTGCGCAGCACCCATCGCTCCACGATGCGGACGAAGCGCGTGCCGATGAACTCCCGGCCGGGAAGGGGAACGACCAGGACGGCGATCATCCCCAATCGCTTGCCACCGAACACGTCGGTAAAGAGCTGGTCGCCGATGACCGCCGCCTCCGCAGGCGCCACGCCGATCAGGTCCAGGGCCCGGAGGAAGGCCCGCCTCCGCGGCTTGGTGGCGGCATGCACGGCCGGCACGCCGCAGGCGCGGGCGAAGCCTTGAACGCGTCGTTCCAGGTTGTTGGAGACGATGCAGATCCGGAAACCGTTGGCGCGGGCGGTTGCCAGCCACCGGCGCAGCCGGTCCGTGGGAACGTCCTCGTCCCGGGTCGCCAAGGTGTTGTCCAGGTCGATGATCAGGCCGCGGATGCCTCGCCGTCGCAGGGCGTCCAGGTCCACGTCATAGATGGACGGGACGAAGAAATCCGGAGTCAGCAGCCGTAACACGGACAGGGGCCTCCCTCACAGGCCCATTATAAGGTTACGGGGCGGAAGGCGGCCGGTCCCGGCGCACCGCGGGACCGGCCGGACCTCCATGACCCTCAATCCTTCTCACCGTCGCTGAAGACGTGACGGGTCAACTGCCGCACGGCCCGTTTCTCGATACGCGAAACGTAGGAACGGGAGATGCCCAGCACCCGGGCCACCTCGCGTTGGGTGTGCCTGTTCTTCCCGTCAAGCCCGAAGCGCAATTCCAGGACCTTCCGTTCCCGCGGCCCCAGCTGCTTGACGGCTTGGCGCACCCGCCGGGACAGCATGCGTCGGCCGACGGTCTCCTCCACGCCGTCGCCATCCGCTGGCAACATGTCCATCAGGGTGATCTCGTTCCCCTCGCGGTCGACACCGACGGGGTTCTGCAGGAAGACCTCGCGGCGGCTGCGCCGCGTTGCGCGCAGGTGCATGAGGATCTCGTTCTCGATGCAGCGGGCGGCGTAGGTGGCCAGTCGCGTACCCTTGCCCGGGTCGAAGGTGTCCACGCCCTTGATCAGGCCGACCGTGCCGATGCCGATGAGGTCGTCGGCATCCTCGCCGGTGTCGTCGAACTTCTTGGCGATATGGGCCACCAGCCGCAGGTTGCGCTCGATGAGCACGGCCCGGGCCTCGTCGTCGCCCTGGCGCATGCGCTCCAGGTAGTGGGCTTCCTCCTCCGGGGTCAAGGGCTGGGGAAAACTGCGACCGGTCTGCAGGTAACCGGTCAGGAACAGCAGACCACGCACGAGACCTGCCGCCAACAGCAGCAGCCATCCGGGTCCCATGGCAGCGCCTCCTCCGCAGGCGATCGGGCGCCGGCGCCCACCCCTGCCCGCAGGCGGGGCACTGCCACCCTATGCCGGCCGCCGTGGGGGCGTACCTGTCAGAGCCCCCAAAAGCCAAAGAAAAGGCAAAAAAGGACGGGTGCTCCTCCCGGGAGGGTCAGCGCAGGCTGCCGGAGGCCGCCCGCCAAGCCCGGACGTTGCGGTTGTGCTCCTCCAGGGTCCGCGCGAACTGGTGGCGTCCCGATCCGTCCGGCCGCAGGACGAAGTAGAGGTAATCGGCGTCGGCGGGATACAGGGCGGCATCGATGGCCCCTACGCCCGGAGCCCCGATGGGCCCAGGGGGGAGGCCCGGGTAGCGATAAGTGTTGTAAGGCGAGTCGACGCGCAGGTCCCGGCGCGTCAGCGGCCCCGACGTGCGGCCGACGGCGTAGAGCGTCGTGGGATCGGCGTCCAGCTTCATGCCCCGCCGCAGCCGGTTGTGGTAGACGGCGGCGATCAGGGGTCGCTCCTCGGGTACCTTGGCCTCCCGCTCGATGATGGAGGCCAGGGTGACCACCTCATGGACGGACAGGCCCAGTTGGCGGGCCCGTTCCTGCCGGCGCCGGTCGAAGACGTCTTCGAAGCGGTCCAGCATGGCGCGGACGATGATCCGGGGATCGACCACACGGCCGTCGGCGCCCACGGGCACCCGGTACGTGTCCGGGAAGAGGTAGCCCTCCAGGGGCTCCCGCAGCGACACGTCCCGCGGTAGGTACGGCCATTCCTTGGCGGCCTCCGCCAGGGCGGCGCGCAGCTCCTCCCGGTCCACCAAACCCATGTCCGCCAGCCGGTCGACGATCTGGGCCACGGTGAATCCCTCGGGGATGGTGAAGCGGGCCGTCAGGATGTCCCCCCGTGCCAGCTTCTCAAGGATCTCGGGGGTGGACATGCCTGCGTGGAGGCGATAGACCCCCGCTTGCAGGCGCCCGTCCAACCCCTGCTGCCGCGCCCGGATGCGGAAGGCCAGCGGATGGCGGATGAGCCCGTGGTCATGGAGGATCTCCGCGATCTCCGCGGTGGAGGCCCCCTGCGGGATCGCGACCACCACCGGATCGGCGGCGCCCGGGCTCACCGGCAGCAGCGCGGTCTCGTAGGCGTGATCCAGCCATCCGGCCCCCGCCCCCGCCAGCGCCGCCAGCAGCACCATGACGGCCGCCAGTACCTTGCCCCGGGAACGATTCACTGCCCGTCCTCCTTGCCGCCAAAGGGTTCGCCCGCGGCGCCCGCCTTCCCTGCGTACCCGTTGAGAAATGGCAAACTGCCGGCTCCTCGCCCGCGGGCGTTTGCCGGCAGTTCCGGTGGCCCTCCTCGGCCTCCACCCTTATGCGCTGACACCGGCGGATCCGCTAGCGCCCTCGCGGCTCCTCCCGGTCCTCCAGGCCGGCGTCGTCGTCCTCGTCGGCCTCGTCGTACTCGTCGTCCTCGTCGTCTCCGTCGTCGTCATCGTCCCACTCGTCCCAGTCCTCGTCGTCGGGGCCCAGGATCTCGTCGGCATACTCCTCGTCCTCTGCCTCCGCCACCATGTCCTCCCAGGCCTCGGCCACCGCGTCCCACTCGTCGTCGTCCTCGATCTCCACCAGGACGGGTGTCCCGTCGTCCTCGTGCAGGAGGCGGAAAATGTAAGCCTCCTCCTCATCGTCGGGGTCGGCGACGATGGCGTACTGGCGGTCATCCAGCTCCACCAGGTCGACGACCACGAACTGATGCTCCTCGCCGTTCTCGTCCCGGAAGGTGACGATCCGGCGCTCCTCCGGCAGGTCCA
>QGUQ01000178.1 GCA_003242195.1 Bacillota bacterium
GGTCCAGGATGCGCTGGTCGTTGGTGTAGGCATGGACGGTGCTCATGAGGCCGCGGACGAGGCCGAAGCGGTCGTCCAGCACCTTGGCCACCGGCGCCAGGCAGTTGGTGGTGCAGGAAGCGTTGGAGATCACGTGGTGCCGTTCCGGATCGTACTGGTCATGGTTGACGCCCAGGACGACGGTGATGTCCTCGTTCTTGGCCGGCGCAGAGATGATCACCTTCTTGGCGCCACCGCCCTCGATGTGGGCCCGGGCCTTGGTGGCGTCGGTGAAGACGCCCGTCGACTCGATGACCACATCGACGCCCGCCTGGTCCCAGGCCAGCTGGGCGGGGTCCTTGATGGCGGTGAAGCGGATGCGCCGGCCATCGACGATCAGGGCGTCGTCCTCAGCGCGCACGTCGGCGTCGAAGATGCCGTAGTTGGAGTCGTACTTGAGAAGGTGGGCGAAGGTCGACGCCGGCGCCAGGTCGTTGATGGCGACGATGTCGATGTCGTCCCTTCGCCACGCCTGCCGGAAGAACCGACGGCCGATGCTGCCGAACCCGTTGATGCCGACACGAACCGCCATGACTACACCGCTCCTTTCCGAGCCGTCCCAGTGAGTCCAGGGACTGCTGAACGCCCGCATAGGGGGAATGCAGACGCCCCTGGACCATGATATCAGGTTCCCGCCCCCGCTCGCGGTGTAATCTCTCACTATCGCGCCCCTCGTTCCGCACGCGCCTCCGGCCCCTCTCCCGGCGGGGCTCCCGGCAGCGGCGCCGGCAATCCGATCCCCTCCCGGCCGCCCGGCAAGACCAGACGGCGGGCCACCACATCCACCGCCAGGACGTTCAGGGCGGTCATGTGTTCCACTGCCTGGGCCGCCCGCTTCTGCACGGCCTCCAGGACGGGACGCAGGGGCCGGCCATACTCCACCGCCACCTCCAGGCTGATGACGACGCCGTCTTCCCGGTCGTCCACACCCACCCGCAGCACCTGCGCCAGCCCCGGCACCTGCCGGGCGGCGTGGCTGGCGATGGCTGCCACCACGTGCCGGGTGATGTAGAAGCGTCCCAGGGAGCTGTAGGTCGGCCGGACCATGGTCTTCTCGATGACCTGGGCGGGCTGGGGCCGGTTCTTCCCGCGGTAGAAGAGGCGCAGCGGGTCCAGCAGGTAGCCGGAGAAGCTCTTCTTGACCTCGAAGGTGGGCGCCGGGATGACGTGACGCCCCTGGGTGCGGCGGATCAGGCGTGCCCGGCGGATCTCCTCGGGGGAGGCCACCTCCTCGATGGAGATGTACCGGGTGGGGCGAGGCAGGTCCAGGGCGTCGGCGATGCGGTCCACCATCTCCCGGGACGTCCCCAGGACCAGCACCCGCCGCGGCTTGAGCTCGGCCAGGGCGCGGCGCACCTCTTCCCGGTGCTCGGGGTCGAGGAAAAGGGCGCGGCGGATGGCACCGATCTTCGTCGCCTCCCGCTTGGCCGAGCGGCCGGCCACGATGCGGCTCTCCCGGATCAGCAGGCCGTCGTCGATCAGCGCGTCGGCCTCATATTCGCGGGCCACGGCGGCGGCACGGTGGCTCTTGCCCGTGCCGCTGGGCCCCACCAGGGCGTAGACCTCCATAGGCCTCCCCTTTCCCCGCCCGGAACCGGGACGGGCGGGACAAACTCACGCACCCGCCGCCTGCCGGGCGCGGCGCAAGGCGCGGGCATGGGCCTCCACGGTAAAGGCGATCTCGTGGTCCGTGTGGGCCAGGGAGACGAAGGCCGCCTCGAAGGCAGAGGGGGGCAGGTACACCCCCTCCCGCAGCATGCCGTGGAAGTAGCGGGCGTAAAAGTCGATGTCCGAGGCCTTGACGTCGTCCAGGTTGCGCAGGGGACCGGGGTGGAAGAACCCCGTCCACATGGAGCCCACCCGCTGCACGCAGTAGGGGATGCCCTGGGCCTTGGCCTCGGCCTCCAGCCCTTCCGCCAGGCGGGCCGCCTGGCGCTCGAGCCGCTCGTACACCCCGGGCTGGGCCAGGACCTCCAGGGTGGCCAGGCCCGCCCGCATGGCCAGCGGGTTGCCGGACAGGGTGCCGGCCTGGTAGACCGGGCCGGCGGGCGCCAGCAGCTCCATGATCTCCGCCCGGCCCCCGTAGGCCCCCACGGGCAGGCCGCCGCCGATGATCTTGCCCAGGCAGGTCAGGTCCGGCTCGATGCCCAGGAGCGTCTGGGCGCCCCCGTAGGCCACGCGGAAGCCCGTGATCACCTCGTCGAAGATCAGGAGCGCTCCGGCTTCCCGGGTCAACCGGCGCAGGGCCTGCAGGAAGTCCCGGCTGGCGGGCACCACGCCCATGTTGCCGGCGATGGGCTCGACGATGACCGCCGCGATCTCCTCTCCGTGCCGGGCGAAGAGTTCCTCCACGGCAGCCTCGTCGTTGTAGGGGAGGACCCAGGTGTCCGCGGCGGCGCCGGCGGTCACGCCCGGCGACCCGGGCAGTCCCAGGGTCAGGACGCCGGACCCCGCCTCCACCAGCAGGCTGTCGGCGTGGCCATGGTAACAGCCTGCAAACTTGACGATCTTGTCGCGGCGGGTGAAGGCCCGGGCCAGGCGGAGGGCGCTCATGGTGGCTTCCGTACCGGAGTTGACGAAGCGCACCCTTTCAATGGAAGGAAATGCCGCGACGATGCGCTCGGCCAGGGCCAGCTCCACCTCGGTGGGCGTGCCGTAGGCCGTGCCCAGGCCGGCCTGCTCCTGGATGGCCTCGACCACCGCCGGGTGGGCGTGGCCCAGGATTGCGGGCCCCCAGGCGGCCACGTAGTCCACGTAACGGATTCCGTCCACGTCGGTCACGTAGGGTCCCTTGGCCCGGTCGATGAAACGCGGCGTGCCGCCCACGGCCTTGAAGGCACGGACGGGGCTGCTCACGCCGCCGGGCAGCAACTGCCGCGCGGCGGTCCACAACTCACGGGATCGCGCCGCCCGCGCCTCGTTCCGGTCGTCCGTCAAGGCGATCGATCTCCCTCCAGGCGTTCCTAGTGGAATGGTACAATGACCCTGTCCGCGGCGAAAGCAGTGGCGCCGGCCCGCCTGGCGGCAGCGGGACGGGCCGGGCCTGCCGGAGGGGAAGCGGCATGCTGGTCGACTGGGATCCCATCCTGGTGCGCCTGGGGCCCCTGGCCATCCGCTGGTACGGGTTCTTCATGGCCGTGTCCATGGCCATCGGCCTGTACGTCCTGGTGAAGCACGGGCGGCGCCGGGGCTACGACGAGGATTACCTCTACAACGTCAGCGCCCTTGCCATTGTCGGCGGGGTGGTCGGAGCCCGCCTGGTCTACGTCCTCACCAACCTCGGCGACTACTTCGGTCCCGGCCGCAATCCCGTCGAGGTGATCCGCGTCGACCACGGCGGCCTGTCCCTTCACGGCGCGCTGCTGGGCGGCGCCCTGGCGGCCTGGTGGTACATCCGCCGCTCCCTGCCCGGCGACCCCTGGGCCCACTTCAGCCGCCTCCTGGACCTGACGGTGCCGGGCATCGCCGTCGGCTACATGCTGGTCCGCATCGGGAACATCTTCAACCACGAGGTGCTGGGCAACCCGGTGACGGCGCTGCCCTTCCCCCGCCATCCCGTCCAGCTCTACGCCTCGGCGGCAGGACTGGCCCTGCTGCTGCTGCACAACCGCCTGGCGCGCGGAAACCCTCCCGCGGGCTACCTCTTCTGGTCCTTCCTCTACTACTACCAGTGGTGGCGCGTGGTCTTCGAGGAAACGGTCCGGGACGCTCCCCTGGCCCTGTCGGTCTATACCAACCCCGCCCTGGGCATCGAGCTCATCACCGTCACCCAGGCTACCACGTGGCCTGTGTTGCTCCTGGCGTGGTGGATGCGGAAGAAGGCCCTGCGCGACGGGATCTCGCCCGGCCTCGAGCCCGGCCCGGAGGTCACCGGGCAGGACGCTCCGTCCCCGGCTTCTTGGGAGGAACGTTAAGGACCAGAAGGGCCCGGCTCTTCCCCCCGGCCCTCGGGGGCGGCGCCGGCCCCCTGGAGCGGGGCTCGGGGGGGCCGCGCCGGAGCCACGCCCAGCCGTTCCAGGAAGGCCAGCAGCGCCCGCACCTGGTCGCCTGTCATGGCCGCCAGGCGCTCGGCGGCCTCCAGCAACTCCGGGCGCTCCAGCAGATCCCGCGCCACGGCCGCCACCCGCGGAGGCAGAACCGCTTCCAGGTCGGTGATATCGGCGATGAGGGCGGTGACCGGTACCTCATAGACGGCGGCCAGCTCGCGCAGGATCTCCAGGCTGGGCTGCCTCTCGTTGCGCTCGTACTTGCTGATGGTGCTGAAGTGCATGCCCGTACGCCGCTCCACCTCGTAGATGCTCAGGTTCCGGCTCTTGCGGATGCGGCGCAGCCGCCGGCCTAGATCGTCCAATGCCCATCACTCCAGGCAGGGGACGGGCGCCCCCGCCTCTCGCTGGTATCCCTCCGTTGCCTTCCCGCTGGATAGGGTGCTTCCTATAGCCGCAGGGGATACACGGAAGGAGTCCATAGCCGGTCCGGGCAGGCGGGGGGACCGGCGGGCGGGGGCGCCCCGGGCCTCCCCCCCCCCCCCCCGGCGCCCCGGGCCCCCGCGGGAGGGGGGGGTGGGGGGGGGGGGGCCCCCCCC
>QGUQ01000179.1 GCA_003242195.1 Bacillota bacterium
GATCCGCGGAGGCGTTGCCCATGACCGTGACGGAAAAGGCGGGCGGCGAGTGGCGGGGACGCGAGGTCGCCGTCGTCGGCCTGGGGATGAGCAACATCGCCCTGACCCGCTACCTGCTGCGGCAGGGCGCGCGGGTGGTCGCCTGCGACCGCAAGCCGCTGGCTGAGCTGAACCCGGAGGTGGCGGCGCTGGCGGAAGCGGGCGTCGAGCTCCGCCTGGGCGATGGCTACCTGCGGGTACTCGCCGAGCGGCCCTTTCACACGGTGTTCCTCACCCCCGGGATGAAGAAGGACCTGCCCGAGATCGCCGCCGCCCGGGCGGCGGGAGCGCGCATCCGCGGCGAGATCGACCTGTTCCTGGAACGTTGCCGGGGCACCGTCATCGGTGTGACGGGTAGCGCCGGCAAGACCACCACCACCTCGCTGATCGCCGCCGGCCTCGAGCGGGCCGCCGGGCCGGGCGGAGAGCTGGCGGGGCGGCCGGTGTACGTCGGGGGCAACATTGGCCGCCCGCTGATCGAGGAGGTGGACGCCATCCCACCCGAGGCCCTCGTGGTCCTGGAACTGTCCAGCTTCCAGCTGGAGCTGGCGGGGCGAGCGCCGCGGATCGGCCTCCTGCTCAACCTGCGGCCCAACCACCTGGACGTGCACGGGTCCATGGAGGCGTATGCCGCCGCCAAGGCGCGGATCGTCGAGCTGCAGGATGCCTCCGGCTGGGCAGTCCTCAACGGCGATGACCCCTTCTGTACGGAGCTGGCGCGCCGGGCCCCGGGGGGTGTGGCTGTGTTCGCCCGGGAGGGCGCCACGGCCCGCGGGCTGGCGGAGAAGGCGGCGGCCCGGGGAACCCCGCCCCGGGCCGCCTACCTGGAGGGCGACCGCCTGGTGGTCTGGGATGGTCACCGCGAGGTGGAGGTGTTGCGGGCAGACCGTCTTCGGCTGCGGGGCGGCCACAATCGAATGAACGCCCTGGCGGCCATCCTGGCGGGCTGGCTGGTAGGGGCGGGCCCCGCCACCATGGCGGAGGCCGCGGCAGCCTTCCCCGGCGTCGAGCACCGGCTGGAGTTCGTCCGGGAACTGGACGGCGTGCGGTATTACAACGACTCCATCGCCACGGCGCCCGACCGCACCCTGGCCGCCCTGGAGTCCTTCGCGGAGCCCGTGGTCCTGATCGCCGGTGGGTACGACAAGGGGATCCCCTTCGATCCGCTGGGACCGGCCATCTGCCGCCGCGCGCGGGCCGTGGTGCTCATCGGGACGACGGCGCGGCGCATCGAAGAGGCGGTGCGGGCGGCGGCGGGCGAGGCAGGTCGCCTTCCGGAGATCCGCCACGCGGGCTCGCTGGCCGAGGCGGTGCGGGCGGCGCGGGAACTGGCCCGGCCGGGCGACGTGGTCCTGCTGTCGCCAGCCTGTGCCAGCTACGACATGTTCCGGGACTTCGCGGAACGGGGGCGGCAGTTCAAAGAGCTGGTGCTCGCCCTGGACCCCGCCCGCCGGTGAGCGGGGGGAGAGGGGGCCGGGAGCCGGCGGGTTCCCGGGGCTGGGTGCCGGAAACCGCTCGGGGCCGGCGCCGGCGCGCTGCCCGGTCCGTCGCCGGCCACCCGCAACCGGACCACCGTGCGGGGTCCCAGCACGATGCTGTCCACCTCCAGGCGGTACACGGTCTCCTCGATGCGGACCTCCCGGCGGGCGAAGAGCTCGCGAACCACCGCCGGGCTCAGCTCGTAGACGTTCTCGCCGACCAGCTGGCGGGCCACGGGATCCAGCTCCCGGCGCAGGGTAACCTCGGTGGCCGGGGGCAGGCGCTCGCCCGCCGCCGTCACCAGCTCCAGGCGCACCTCGGCCACGGCGGGCGCCAGCACCTCGGGCGGATGTTCCCGCAGCCGCGCCAGCTCGTTCTCCGTTTCCGCCAATTCCCGCAAGAGGTCGGTGGTGAGCAGGGTCAGGGTGTCCACGCGGCGGGCGGCCAGGGGGGTGGTGGCCGCGGCACCGAGGAAGGCGCCGGTCACCAGGGCGACCAGCACCCGCAAGAGGGCGCGCGGTCCCGTTTCCCCGCCGGGGCTCATGACGGGTCGGCCAGCAGGCGGACGGCCAGGTAGGCCAGGTGCGCCCCGGCGAAGGCGCTGAGGATCAGCAGCAGCTGGGCCGCCGCGACACCGAAGGAGCGCCCCAACAGGCCCGACTCCAGGTTCTGGAGCGCCGTGAAGGTGCCGCCGAGGGCGGCGAAGGTGCCCCACAGCTTCAGGCGGCTGGCCAGGTCGGGCAGCGAACCGACGGGCAGGCTGCTGGGCGACGGCAGCGGCACCTGGACGAAGACCAGCCGTGCCAGGCCGCCGGCCAGGGAGCCCCCGATCACGACGCCGGCCGCGATGAAGGCCACGTAGATGAGATGTCCTGCCGCGAGGCGCGTCACCGTTCTTCCCCCCGCACCCCAGGGGTATGCGACGGTCGCCGCGGCCAGACCGGCGCGGTGATGGGTTACAATCGAGATACGGCCCGGGTGTCCGGGCCGGTGACATGCCCGTTGATGCCCACGGGCCTCCCGGGAGGAGAGCGGTCTTGCCCGGCAACCATCGCTTCCTCGAGGCCTGCCGGCGCCGGCCGGTGGACCGGACGCCGGTGTGGTTCATGCGCCAGGCGGGGCGGATCTTCCCCGAGTTCCGCGCCCTGCGGGAGCGGTACGACTTCGTCACCTTGATGCAACACCCCGATCTCTGCGCCGAGATCACCGTCATGCCCGTGGAGCGGCTGGGGGTGGACGCGGCCATCCTCTTCGCCGACATCATGACGCCACTGGCGCCCATGGGGGTCCGCTACCGCATCGAGCAGGGCGTCGGGCCGGTGGTGGATGAGCCCATCCGCCAGCGGCGGGACGTGGAGCGCCTGCGCCGGTTTGATCCGCGGGAAGAACTGAGCCACGTGCTGGAGGCCGTCCGCCTGGTCCGCCGGGCGCTGGACGGCCGCGTTCCCCTCATCGGGTTCGCAGGCGCGCCCTTCACGCTGGCGTGCTATCTCATCGAGGGCCGGCCGACCCGGGAGTTCACGCGGGCACGGGCCCTGATGTACCGGGAGCCGGAGCTGTGGCACGCCCTCATGGACGTGCTGGCCGACGTGGTGCTGGCATACCTGCGGGCGCAGGTGGAGGCCGGCGCCCAGGCGGTGCAGCTCTTCGACTCCTGGGTGGGCGGTCTCGGGCCGCTGGACTACCGGGAGTTCGTGCTGCCATACTCCCGCCGCATCTTCGCCGGGCTGGCCGACACCGGGGTGCCGCGCATCCACTTCGGGACCGGGACGGCGGCGCTGCTGCCCCTGATGGCCGAGGCCGGCCCGGACGTGGTCGGGGTGGACTGGCGGGTGGAGCTGGACCGGGCCTGGGAGGCCATCGGCCCGGATCTGGGCATCCAGGGCAATCTGGACCCGGCGGTGCTGCTGGGCCCCTTCGAGCGGGTGGAGGAACGGGCGCTGGACGTCCTGCGCCGCGCCGGCGGCCGGGACGGGCACATCTTCAACCTGGGGCACGGGGTGCTGCCCGACACGCCGGTCGACCACCTGCGGCGGCTGGTCGAGCTGGTGCACGGCGTGACGGAGCGGCGCTGACGCCCCCGGCGCCCCGCCGGAAAAGGGCGCCGGGCGGCAACGTGGGACAGGAGGTGCGGCCGGTGAGCATGGAGATGCTCGACATGTTCTTCGCGCCGATGCGGGAGGAGCTGGTGCGCCTCGGCTTCCGGGAGCTGCGCACGCCGGAAGAGGTGGACGAGGCCATGGCGGAGGCCGGGCCGGAGACGACCACGCTGGTAGTGGTCAACTCCATGTGCGGCTGCGCCGGTGGCGTGGCGCGCCCGGCGGTGGCCATGGCGCTGGAGCACCCGGTGTTGCCCGATCGCCGGCTGACGGTATTCGCGAGCCAGGACCGGGAAGCGACGGCGAGGATGCGGGAGTACTTCGTGGGCCAGCCGCCCTCATCGCCCTCCATTGCCCTGCTCAGGGGCAGGGAGCTCGTCTACATGATGCACCGGAGCGACATCGAGTACCGCACGCCGGAAGAGGTGGCGGCGGACCTGAAAGCCGCCTTCGACCGCTACTGTCAGAAGTGACGCCCGCCGGTGCGGGGTTCCGGCCGATGTCCGGGCCCCGCGCCGGCACGGGCGCCCTGCCGGAGGAGGTTCGTCCATGCGACGTGGCACGGTGCGGTGGGTCGACGGGAGCCACTACGTGGGGGCCAACGATCTCGGCCTCGAGGTGTCCTTCCAGGGCCCGCCGCGGGAAGGTGAGACCCGCACGGCACCCTCCCCCAAGGACCTGGTGCTCATCGGGCTGGGCGGCTGCACGGCGGTGGACGTCGTCGAGATCCTCCACAAGATGCGCCAGCCCCTGGGTTCCCTCCGCATCGACCTGGAGTCGGAGGAATCGGAGGAACACCCCAAGGTCTTCACCCGCGTGCGGCTGGTCTACAAGCTGGAGGGCCACGGGCTCGACCCCGAGCGGGCCGTGCGGGCCGTGACCCTCTCCCAGCAGAAGTACTGCGGCGTCAGCGCCATGATCGCCAAGACGGCGGCCATCTCCTACGCCGTGGAGGTCAACGGCGAGCGGGTGTACG